>JAWQJJ010000015.1 GCA_033485155.1 Methanomassiliicoccus sp. | reverse complement strand
CTCAGGGAAAGATGTATCAGAACTTCGGGCCGCTGAACAAGGCGGGCGGGGAGCGGCGTCTCAACGTTGCGATCACCCGGGCCAGGAAGCACGTGAAGCTCGTGGCCTCGATCCGGGCCGAGGACATCGAAGGCACCACTCCTGGAGCCGAAGCCCTGAGGGAGTACATCGCCTATGCCATGACCCACGAGCTGGGCGCCGATGCCCACGTCAGCGAGGAGAGTTCCGACCACCTCCAGGCAGAGATTCGCGCTTGGCTCGAGTCGAGGGGACTGGTCGTGGAGGAGCATGTGGGAAGATCGGTAGCTAAGATCGATTTGGCTGTGGCCGACCGCAACCGGCCTGGTAACTACGTACTGGGCATCCTCACCGATGGGGCATCCTATCATAAGGCAGGGAACGCCCGTGATCGAGAAAGGCTGCGCACCGAGATCCTCACCGGCTTGGGGTGGTCCATTCACCGGGTATGGTCACAGGAGTGGATCAAGGACCGGGACCGAGAGGGAGAGCGCATCCTGGCCGCCCTAGACAGGGCAAGGGCGGCAGCGGCGGAGAGAGCGCTCCGGGAGCAGGAGGGGGCGGCGCCAGTGATCGAGGCCGATATGCCCGATACCGCCGTTGTCCAGATCGGACCGATGGCCGACCTGCCGAGCGCGGCCTCCCCTGCCGCACCGGAGACCGCGGTGGCCTCCCTGTGCGAAACCTCGTTGTCTGCCGGAGAGGCGACGCTGCCGTCCCTCGGGACATCAGAGAGCGCTCCCGATCAGGCGACCGTCCTGCCGAGCGCGACCCAGGAGGGGGCGGCAAGCAAACCCAAGGCGGTGGAGGCAGGGACCTGCCTCACCTACTGCCGGGTCGACCTCGTCAGCATTCCCTCCCTGGTGGAATCCTACCGCAGCGATCCTTCGCGCACCCTCATCGAGGCCGCGGAGATCGTGGTCAGGACCGAGGGACCGGTGCACCAATCCGTGGTCAAGGACCGCATACGGGATCTGGTGGCGGCTTCCACAGGGAAGCGCCCGGGCAATCTGGACAAGGTAATCAAACAGACGGCCGCCTCGCTGGAGAGATATGGCAAGGTCAAAGTGGACGGCGAGTTCCTCTGGCCGACGGATAGGACCGAGCTCTCGGCGAGAAGGTGTGAGGACCACCGCCGCAATGTGGACCATGTCTGCGACCAGGAGATGGAAGCCATGGTGCTATCCCTGGTCCCGACCGACCGCCCAGTGAACCTCAGGGACCTGGCTAACGGCGTCTCCGCGCTCCTGGGATACAAGCGCCCGACCCCCTCCATCCGAAGCAGGGTGGAGAGGGCGGTGGATGCTCTCAGCAGCAAGGAGGCGGTGGTGTCGGAGGAAGAGCATGAAGCGAAGTGTGAGCCGTCCAAGGACGACGACGGCCCCGCCACCGAGCAGGCATGCCCGTGATCGCCCTCAAACCCCTTGGCCATACCTTTTTCACCTGTACCGCGTCTTAACCAGGGTACCCCATGGCATCATCCTCCGCACTTGATCGCAAGCTCGAGCACTGGCGGCAAAGCCTGCTGGACATGACCCTCCGCAATCGGCTGTTGAACTTCAAGCCCCGCTCGGCGATGAATATCGTCCAACCCGACGCCGGGAGCATATTCAACCGCCTGGTCAATGAAGAGCGCACCCTGACGGTGAGGGAGTCGGTGGAGGGGGACCGCCTGCCTCCCGGACAACTCGAGCTGGGGAAGGACGACATCTTGCCTACCTATGATCCCAAGGGGCCGGCAGACGGCCTTAGGAAGATGCGGCTCAAGGCCCGCGCCCACCTGCAGGAGCAGGGGGTGAATATCCTGTACATGACCTTCGGTCTGGTGCGGTGGTTTGACGGTGCAGAGAGCGAGGATGAGCTCCTTTCTCCCCTCGTTCTGGTGCCGGTAGAGCTGGTCAAGGAGGGCCCCCTGCAACCCTACAGGATACAGTCCATCGACGAGGAGGTAGTGGTTAACCCCAACCTGCAGTTCAAGCTGAGCACGGAGTACCACCTGTCACTGCCGGAATGGGTGGGCGAGGAGATGCCGCTGTCCGACCTCATGGCCAAGGCCAAGGCGGTCATATCGACCATGCCCCGGTGGAGCGTGGAGGAGCGCGCGTACCTGGGCCTATTCTCCTTCGCCAAGCTGAGCATGTACAAGGAGCTGTTGGATCAGCGGGAGAATATTGCCGCCCACCCCTTCCTGAACGCATTAGCCGGGGACCAATCCATGCTGCCGGTGAATCCCGAGTATCCCACGGCGGAGACCATGGACGCCATCGTCCGCCCAGCCGACACCTTCCAGGTGCTCGACGCCGATTCCAGCCAGCAGGAGGCCATTGAGATGGCCAAGCGGGGGATGAGCTTCGTGCTGCAGGGCCCCCCCGGCACCGGGAAGAGCCAGACTATCGCTAACATAATCGCCGAGGCCTTGGCCGCGGATCGCAAGGTGATCTTCGTGTCAGAGAAGCTGGCCGCGCTGGAGGTGGTGAAGAAGCGCCTGGACGATCGGGGGCTGGGCGACTTCGTCCTGGAGATGCACAGCAGCAAGGCCAGCAAGGTAGCGGTGATGGATGAGCTGCGTCGGAGCCTGCTGCCCCTGCCGCTCGAGGCGGTATCTATGGATGACCTCCATCGCCTGGAACGGGTGAGAGCGGACCTCGACGGTTATGTCGATGCTCTCCACCAGCCCCGGGGGGCGATGGGGCGCTCAGCGTTCTACGTGCACGGCCGCCTCGCTGCGTTGGCGGGCCAGTCGGAACTGCCGGTCCCGGTGCCCGATGCCCTGGCCCTCAGCCTCGCCGACCTTGACGAGCGGCTCAAGCTGGTGAGGCGAGTGGAGAGCATACGAGCGGCCGTGGAGGGAATGGACCAACACCCTTGGAGGGATCTGCGCCAGACAGGCTGGAGGCCGGGCAGCGAGGTAGAGGTGGGAACGGCCCTACGGGCACTGAGGGACTCCCTGGCCCGCCTCATCGAGCGGTGCGGAGGCCTCGGGGGAGGATTAGGGCTGGAGAGAGCGAGGGACCTCGAGGAGGTGAGGCGGCAAGTGGATCTCGTAAGGCGGGTTATCGGGAGCCCGGGCCCCGAGGCCACGTGGCTGGCCCCCGGGCGATCGGAGATGCTGCTGCAGGGGATCGGCGTGCTGCAGGATCTCTACTCCCGGCGGGCGTACGACCTCCGGTGGTTGAGCGCCAGCTATGCCGACAAAGTGCTGGCCCTCGACGCTCCGACCCTTTCTCTTCGGTTCGACGGGGTGTACCGCACCCCCCTCCGGGCGCTCAACGTCCAGTACCGGTCAGACCTGTCCGCCCTGCAGCAGTGCCGCAAGGACGGTAAAAGGCTTGGATACCCGGAGGCCGCCGCCGACCTCCGCCGACTCGCTGCCTTTGCCGACCTGTCCCGGCGCGTCCTGGCGGCGGAAGATGCGATGAGGGCGGACCTGGGGCCACGGTTCAGGGAGGAGTCCACGGACTGGGGCGAGGTCACCGACAGCCTGCGATGGACCTCCCGATTCATGGCCGAGGCGGGCCAGCCGCTCTCCGCGCCGTTGAAGGCAGCCCTCGCCGACCGCAGCGGAGGGACGAGGGAACTGGCGGAGGCGGCGGAGGAAGCGAGAGCGGAGCTGGATGAGGTCACTCGGGCCTTCGACTGGATGGAGCGAACGTTTGTCGTTGGGGACGCCGGGACGCTGGGGGCCATGCCCTTCGAGCGCATCGATGCCATGATCGCCGACCACCTGGAGGCACTGCCTTCGATCAAGGAGTGGATCGAGGTCTCCGCCCTCGACAGGACCTGCCGGGAGAGAGGACTGGGGGGGATCATCGACCTGGGGCGCAGGAAGCAGCTCCCCGTCGGCGATCTGGTGGGCGCCTACGAGAGGAGATTCTTCAAAGCTTGGTTGGACCAGGTCTACGCCGAGGACCCTCATCTCCGCGACTTCCGCAGCGACGAATATGCCCAGACCATCGCCTTGTTCCGGCGACTGGACGAGAGGCAGATGGACATCGCCCAGAGGCGGTTAAGGAACCTGCTGAGCTTGAGGAGAGAGGAGGCCTTGAGACCTCAGGGCCCGTACTCGAACGAGGTGGGCGCTCTGCGCCACGAGGCGGCCAAGAAGAAGCGGTTCAAGCAGATCCGTCAGCTCTTCCAGGAGTGCCCCCATGTCATCCTGGCGCTGAAGCCTTGCCTCCTGATGAGCCCCCTGTCGGTCAGCCAGTACCTTGACCCGGACGCCGTGCGCTTCGACCTGGTCATCTTCGACGAGGCCTCCCAGGTCCGACCGGAGGATGCTATCGGGTCAATAATGAGAGCCAAGCAGGTCATCGTGGTCGGGGATAACAAGCAGCTTCCGCCGACCTCCTTCTTCCGTGGCGAGGCGGAGGACGAGGACGATCAGGTCGAGGACCTGGAGAGCATCCTAGACGAGTGCTCGGCCCTTAACATCAAGCAGCACATGCTGCTGTGGCACTATCGCTCACGAGATGAGTCGCTGATCGCCTTCTCCAACAGCCGCATCTATGACGGCCGGCTGTACACCTTCCCTTCGCCGAGGAGGGAGGACGGAGAATGGGGAGTGACCTTCGTCCACGTGCCCGACGGGACCTATGACCGGGCGGGTACGAGGACCAACGCGGCGGAGGCGAGAAAGGTGGCAGAATTGGTGTTCGAGCATTTCAGCCACTCCCCCGACCGCTCCCTGGGCGTGGTGGCGTTCAGCGAGGCTCAGCAGCTGGCCATCCTCGATGAGCTGGAGGCGAGGCGGAGGGACAGTCCGGAGTTCGAGAAGTACTTCGCTGAAGGTGACATGCAAGAGTTCTTCGTCAAGAACCTCGAGAACGTCCAGGGTGACGAGAGGGACGTCATGATCTTTTCCGTCGGCTACGGAAAGGATGCTCAGGGAAAGATGTATCAGAACTTCGGGCCGCTGAACAAGGCGGGCGGGGAGCGGCGTCTCAACGTTGCGATCACCCGGGCCAGGAAGCACGTGAAGCTCGTGGCCTCGATCCGGGCCGAGGATGTTGATGGCTCCTCCAGCACCGGGGCAAAGCTGCTGCGGGACTATCTGGCGTACGCCGCCAGCGGAGGGAGCCGGGAGGTGCTGCAGGCTGGCCAGGAGCGAAGATACGCACCGGCGATGGACTCGCCGCTGGAGGACGACATCCACCGGGCGTTGACCGCCGAAGGGATGAGAGTTCAGCGATGGATCGGCTGCTCAGGGTACCGCATCGATTTGGCGGTTGAGGATCCCACTCAGCCGGGAGCGTTCCTCCTGGGCATCGAGAGCGATGGGGCATCGTACCGCTCCGGCCGGACCGCCCGGGACCGCGAGCGCACCCGGAAGGCCATCCTCCAGGGTCTGGGATGGAACCTCCACCGCGTCTGGTCGGGGGACTGGACCACGGACCGGGAGGGAGAGGTACGTAAGATCAGAGCGGTCCTGGACTCCATGGAAGCAAGGGCCGAGAAGGACATCTTCGAAACTCCGCAGCAGGCGGAGAAAGATACATTCCGACCGGCTTTATTGGAGCTGGTGAAGGCCCAGGGACCGGTGCACCGTGACGTGGCCAAAGACATCTTGGACGATCACATGCACCGGCCGGAGGATATCGAGCGGGCGATGTCCGAGAACCTCTTTGCCCTCTCCCGGGAGGGTCTGGTGGAGGTCAGGGACGGGTTCATATGGCCAGCCCAGCTGACCACGCCTCCGGTCCGCGGACCCATCAGTCGTGAGCCGATGGAGCTGGACCGGGTATCGCTAGAGGAGATCGGTGAGGCTGAACTGTACCGCATGGGCGAGAGCCAGGAGATGACCAGAGGTCAGATCATCGAACGCACCGCAACGTTCTATCGTCACGATAGCCTGACAGAGAGGTCCAGGGAACGATTGGAGCTAGCTCTAGACCTGCTCTTAAGGTCCGGGCGGTTGGTGGATCGTGGACGGGATGTGCTGCGCAGGGCCAGATGACCGCTGGAACAGCAACGCAAGAGCTATGGGACGAGAGAAAGTTTAATTAATACCTGCCTATTAGTGGCCTTGCTCAATGTCGAGGGAGTCAGAATGAAGAAGACAGTAAAGACGGACCCTAACCTGGTGGCCCTCATCAGCGACCTGAAGAGGGAGTCCCGGGAGAAGGACACCGCCATCTGGCGAGACATTGCTCTGCGCTTGGAGAAGCCCAGCAAGAACTGGGCCGAAGTCAACCTGAGCAAGTTGGAAAGGTATGCGAACGAGGGCGATGTCATCGTCGTCGCCGGCAAGGTACTGGGCGCCGGGAGCCTAAAGAAGAAGGTTACCGTGGCCGCGTTCAAGTTCTCCGAATCCGCTTCGGCGGCGATCGAGAAGGCCGGTGGCAAGAAGATGACCATCACCGAGTTGGTCGCCGATAACCCGTCCGGTAACGGCGTCAGGATCATGGGGTGAGTAAGATGGCCATTGTGATCAACGCGGAAGGCCACATCCTTGGTCGGCTCAGCACCAACGTCGCCAAGCGCCTCCTGAACGGAGAGGATGTCGTCATCGTCAACGCCGAGAAGGCGATCATCACCGGCAACCGGGACGATGTGTTCGAGAACTACACTGCCAAGTACAAGAGGGGTAAGCAGATCAACGGGCCGTTCTTCCCCAAGAGGGCCGACCTGATTCTCAAGCGGACCGTGCGCGGCATGATCCCCTTCAAGACCTCCCATGGCAGGGAAGTTTACAGGCACCTCAAGGTGTTCGTCGGTGTGCCCAAGGACATGGCAGCTGCCAAGATGGAAAAGGTGGAGAACGCTACCAACCTGTGGACCGACAAGTATGTCACCCTAGGCGAAGTGGCTGAGCACCTGGGATCGAGGCTGAGGTGAATTAGATGGCAGATGTGGTTAACACCAGCGGCAAGAGGAAGGAGGCCGTGGCCCGGTGCGTCGTGAGCACCGGTACCGGCAAGGTCAGGATCAACAACGTCCCGATCGAGATCTTCACTCCCGAGCTCGCCCGCCTCAAGATCATGGAGCCCATGGCCCTTGCTGGCGACAAGGCCTTCAAGGTCGATGTCTCCGTGAACGTCGCGGGCGGCGGGTTCATGGGCCAGGCCGAGGCATCGCGCACCGCGATCGCCAAGGGCCTAGTGGACTTCCTCAAGGACGAGGAACTGGAGAAGCTGTTCAAGGACTATGACCGCTCGCTTCTGATCAGCGACCCCCGCAGGAAGCTTCCGAAGAAGCCCCTGGGACGCGGCGCCAGGAAGAAGAGGCAGAAATCCTACAGGTGAGCAGACATGATCATCCCAGTACGGTGCTTCACTTGCGGCAAGGTCATAGGGGGCGTCTATCAGACGTACCTCAAGCGGGTGCAGCTGGGGGAGGACCCCCAGCAGGTGCTCGACGACCTGGGGCTACAGCGCTATTGCTGCCGCCGCATGATCGTCGCGCACGCTGACCTCGTTGACGAGGTCATCCCGCTGGGCTGAAACATTAATAAACCTCTTCGCTTTAACCCCTTTATCCACGGGTCTGTGGGGTAGCTTGGTATCCTTCCAGCTTGGGGTGCTGGTGACTCCGATTCAAATTCGGACAGACCCACCATCTTTTCCTTATCACTTCACATAGCAGCGGAGCTTTAGTCCCCTTGAACATGGGAAGGGAAGAGGTTGATCGTCTAGCCAAGAGCTATTTCTCACGAACACTGGATCATCGAGACTTGGATATGGCACGATCAGGGCGATTCATGCCACCTTCCGTACCTCGAACCGGCAGTGGTCGTCGCCCATAGCATAGCAGTGTGTCTCGACAGCGCTCATCTTGGAACCGAAATGGTCCGAGAACACGCTTTCCAGGATGCCGGAGTCGAAAGCACATGCTGGCCGACCCAGTGGGGGGAGATCTTGACATTCGTAGCAATCGTAGATACGAATGTTCAGCGGCTCGATACTCTCCACCTCGATCCGACCAAGACTCTGAGCCTTCCAAAAGGCGGCCAGGTTATCGATGAGGCCGTCCAGCTCAGGATCGGCTACTTGGCGGTACAGCGCCCCGCCCATCTTCATACCCGCGTCGTGGAGCACCGGGTCGATGTCTATGCCCTCATCGAGCAGCGATATCCTGAAGGTTCGGAACATGAGGCGGAAGAAGGTGAAAGGATCACCGGCGCCGAGGGCATAGCTGGATATGTACGCCTCCATGTCCCGGTCCACCTTCTTCCTCTTGGACAAGCGCCCGAGATAGCTTGACCTGATGAAAAATATCTTCTTCCTGGCGTCATCGGGATCCTCCCTGGATCCGATAATCCCATCCTCGGTCAGGCCCTTGAGATGGACTGAGATCGTGGACTTAGCCTTGCCCAGGGCGGTAACCAGCTCGTCGAAGCTCATCTCACGCTTGAGAAGCATGGCGAGTATGTCCATGCGGACCTGGCTGTTTACTGTCTTTATCCCCCCGGGGGTGGAGAACATATCTGCTACCCGGTCTGCCTGCCGTCCTCGCTTCGCCATCATCCAATAGTTTGAATCGCTTATGATTACATATAATTTCTGTTCGTAATATCCTGAATGTTCGTAACTTATCGAACAATACCAAAGATACAAATATCATGTTCGCAATTAACAAAATGTTCGTATAATGCCGAACAAATAGACATGAGGTAAAGAGCATGAAGGCGGTGGAGATTGTCAAGGGAGTGTACTGGGTAGGGGCTATCGACTGGAACATCCGCGACTATCACGGGTATACTCTGCCAGGGACGACGTATAATGCCTACTTGGTGGTGGGGGACAAGATCGCGCTTATCGACAGCGCCTATCCTGGCTTCGATGAGCAGGTCATCGAAAGGGTCCGGTCGGTGGTCGATCCCCAGAAGATTGACTACATCATCGGCAACCATGTGGAATTGGATCACTCGGGGACACTGCCGGCCCTCACCAAGATGCTGCCCGGCGTCCCCATTTGCTGCACGGCTAAGGGTAAGGCCGGTTTCCTGAGGCACTATGATGCTCAAGACTGGAACTTCAAGGTGGTTAAGAGCGGGGAGACCCTGGACCTGGGAGGAAAGACCCTGGCCTTCCTGGAAGCACCTCTCCTGCACTGGCCCGACAGCATGTTCACATACTTGGTGGAAGAGAAGATACTATTCCCCAATGACGCCTTCGGTCAGCACATCGCCTCTTCGGAGAGGTTCGATGACGAGCTGGGCCGGGACGAATCGCTGAAGCAGGCCAAAAAGTTCTATGGCAACTTGATCGTTCCCCTGGCCCCCCGTGTGCTGAAGAAACTGGATGAGGTTGGTTCGCTGGGCCTCGATGTGAATATGATCGCCCCCAGCCATGGAGTCATCTGGCGCTCTTATGCAGGGGACATCCTGAGTTCATACATCAAGTGGAGCAAGGGCGAATCGAAGAACAAGGTGACCATTGTTTACGATACCATGCATGGCTCCACCGGCAAGATGGCTCAGGCCTTTGCCGAGGGAATCATGCAGGAGGGCGTTGAGGTCAAGGTATGTCTCCTGAAGGATGGTAAGACCGAAGGGACCCACCGCAGCAACATCATGGCTGAGATCCTCGATTCCAAGGCTGTGCTCGTCGGGTCCCCCAACCTTCAAGGCCAGCTATATCCATCGGTAGCGGACTTCCTAGCCTACCTGAAAGGGTTGAAACCTGGAAAGCTCGGCCAGAAGAAGCTGGGTTTCGCCTTCGGTTCCCATGGTGGGAGCATGAGCGCAATCAAGGCAATCACCGCTGACCTTCGGTCGGCGGGCATTGATGTGGTCAATGATGGTCTTGGGGTCAACTACAGGCCTGACGAACGGGAGATCCGACAGTGCACGGAAATGGGCAGGGAGCTTGCCCAGAAGGTCAAAGCCATGTAAGCCTTGGGGCAGCTCTAGAGCGCCCCTCATCTTTTTTTATTTTAAGCAGGTGGAACCGCCCTACGAAAAGAGCGGACGTGTAACTTAACTTGATATCAAAACCTCCATTTCAGATGGAAAGGCATTTAAGCAATACCATACATCGTAGCCATAGCATCCGAAAGCGTCGTGTCCCGGTTGCGGGGCTGCCTGAACGGCAAACGGGGCTTTCAGGTGTACAATTATTCTCATCTATCTCTGCATCGGCCCCTTACGCTCATGCACCTCATGAGCTGACCCGGCAAGAGTCAGCCGCTCAGGGATGGGCCAGGAAGTAGTAGTTCGTCACGTTGTCGAACTGGTCCACGAAGCTCTCTCTATCCAGGGAGGGCTCGCCCTTCAACCAGTCCTCCATGATCGATATCTCCAGACCGCAATCGTCCACCAGGAGATCGTATACCTGCTCGGGCAGGACCTCGTAGTAATCGGCAGCCCCCCGCCCGTGCTCAAAGACGATGAAAGGACGGGTCCGCTCCAGCGTCTTCCTTCCTCCCTGGACCACCAGGTACTCCGCTCCCTCGACGTCGATCTTGACGAACTGTAGTGGGCGGTCCTCCGGATAGATGTCATCCAAGGTCCTCGTCCGCACCGTTATCTCCCGGATGATCGGTTCTCCGAAGTCGTAGTGCCGCCGGCGAAGGCCAGAGTACCCGGGGTTGTTGGTGACCAGCTGGAAGGTCGAGGTTCCAGTCATGTTGGAGAGGGCACACTCGTGGACTTCAACCTGCGGGTATTTCTCCTCCAGCCGGCTGGCCAGTTCGGGAATGGGCTCTATTGCTATATGGTTCCCCTGTGGCGCGAACTTCAGCATGTCCTTGAGGAAGACGCCTTCATTGGCCCCCACGTCGAGGCAATTGGAATCCCTCTTCAGCACCTGAGACATTATCTTCCGAGCCTGCTTGTCATAGTAGAAGTTAGGGTCCTGGGTATAATAGCTGTATACTAGACTGTACGCATTCCTGACCGGCCCCTCGAATGGCTTGCCGGTTATCATGTCATTGAGGCGTCGGCGTATCGTCGGTGTCACCCCGGCTCCCTTGTCAAGCAGGGTTAAAAAAACTTTCTCCCAATTGATAACACTTGGTGAGATCTAGATGAGCGAGGGGGGCGAGGACGGAGACACTGGCTATCGCCAAGGGGAAGCTATTATTGGAATGATCATTCGCCTCAACGTATAATAATCGTGGAAAATGTCTGCGGGGCGAAGTCACTAAGGCCCATCTCATCGAATGCAGGGCCGAGACGAACGCGAGATGAGGATACGATCTTTCAGAACAGGATAAGTTAAGGGATTGAGAAAGGGTTTTAAGGGACGGGTTTAGAACCTGTCCTTCGGCTTGTGCTTCTGGAAGCAGTCCCTGCAGTAAACCGGCCTGCCCTCGGTCGGCTTGAACGGTACCTGGGTCTTGGCTCCACAGTCGGAGCATACTGCGTCATGCATTTCACGGGGTTCGCGGCTGTAGCCGCCCTGTCTCTTGTTTCCGTACATTACTATACCTACTTGTCCCTCCCACCCTTGCGGATGCTCGGGAGCAGTTGAACCATGATGTTCAAGTATTTGAGTTATCCGGCTCAAAGGCCCCCACAGGCGAAGGAAAATGAGGCATCGAGTAGAAATATTGGAAATGGGAAGGCGGAAGACCCGCGGTTCCCTATATAGAAAAGCGATTATGCGGCCAAACCTTCGAAGAGGCTCTTGACTTCCGGAGTCAGTTCTTCTCGCCTGATGGAGTATGCCGCCCTCAGGTAAGGGATGGCCTCGGGGACGACACTGAGCTTCTGCTTTCCGCCCTCCGTCCTTACCTCCACCTTCATCCTGTTCGCCAACCAGGTGTCTGCGCACAGGTTTCGAGCGGTATCGCAGAGCAAGTCAAGCTGCGGCCCATACCCTGCAGTCGCGCCAGCCGGCGCGCCGTGTCCACTCACATGGTCTCCAGGTGAGCCTCCTAGGGCCCGCCTGATCCGGTCCATTAGTCCTACCTTGGCCAGAACAACACCGGACTTCCGAAGGAAGGGCCTATAATTAGCCTTTGGTCCTATCTCAAGAGAATAGACGAACTATCGCAGCCAACCCACAAAAGGGTGGGTAATCCCCATGACGTTAAAACACCCGAGCGACCGCGGGATCGGCGGCGGATGGCTCTAATTATTATCGCATTTGATCTCATTATTGAAATTGAATATTAGATGATCGATTTTATGATAGGTAACACAACTATTCCCGCTCATGGCATCTAAAGCCCGTTTAGCCAAGCCACTTGTGGCGATCGCTCTGGTCGCCATGATGACGTGTGCAATCTTCATTTCCGTGTTCGCCACGACCAACGCTCAAGCGAGCTTCGCTACCTTCGAGAAGGGCGACAAGTTCGCGTTGAAGGGAGAGAAGGACTTCAGTCTGGGCTATTATTCGGTAAACCAGCTGTTCGCCTTTGGAAACGACGAGACCTGGCTCCGGGACGCTACCGTCGATAACGCTAGCCTTAACGGCTACATGAGCTCGGCGATGGTGTACGAGGTCATCGACGTGACCGCCGACGAGTATGTCATGAAAATCGTAACCGCCCAGAATGTTTCTATGAGTGTTCAGCTGCTCCTCACCGGAGAGCTCGTCGACACTGGCAGCTATATCACCGATTGGGATGAGGGATATTCCACCAACCCCAACGGGTTGATGAACATCAGTGAGGCCACTGCTCACCTCGACACCTTCGGATTCGACGCCAAGCTCGTTGCTGGGTCAAACGCGACCTACATCGTGCACATGCAGAAGAGCGATATGGCCATCAAGTCGGTGGATATGGTCTCCAGCACCTATGCTCGCGGCCACCTTAGTACATACAACTTCCCCAACACCACCACTGATTCCGACAGCGACAATTCGATCGAAACCATGAACGTCACCTCCTACCAGTCACTCAACGGCAATATCACCATGGACCTGGAGATGACCGGGCAGATGACCTTCGATCCGTACGTTGCCATGGTCAAGGATGCCCCGGCCGAGGGCAGCAACTGGGAGACCGAGACCTACGTCAACGGGACCTTCAACTGGACCGGCCTGCTGGACGTTACCGGCCTGCCTGATAGCGTCACCGACGAGATCTTCACCGATGACGCGGCGGAGCACGGCATTACTGGGTTCCCCATAGACCTGGCCAAGTATCACAATTCCGATGCTGACCTGGCTATCGACAACGGGACCGCCAAGATCGTTGCCGAACATGCGCATTTCGAGTTCAGCAACCTTGGCAACGAGGTTGTGAACGATCCGGTCTACGGCAACATCACCATCTACCGCATGGGATTCAACAACGCCACCAAGGACAACTATCTCGAGGCCTGGTATTACCCGGCAAAGGGCTGCCTGGTGGGCATTGAGCTGAACTACCCCATACAGAAGATAGCCAAGCTCCACCTGGACATGAAGACCGTGGCCACCGCTGACGCCGAGAAGTCCATAACTGCAATCTCTGACCAGGTCAACGGCAAGAAGGCCTACGAGGAGGTCAACGCGGTGACGGATGTCGACGCTTCCTCTTCCTCCAACAGCCTCTCGGACCTCCTGCCGATCATCGGCCTGATCGCCGTAGTTCTGGTCGTGGTGGTGGGCGCGGCCTTCTTCCTGCTGAAGCGCAAGGGCAAGCCTAAGGCGTAAGCAGAAGAGCGAACGAAGGCCCCTAAGGGCCTCACCTTCCCTCATTTTCTTTATCATCCAACTTTTCGGCCGCCTCCACTGCCCACCCGGCACGGGATAAATACGCCCTGGTTGATGGGGGTTCGTGTCCAAGCCGTTAGTCGAGATGTGCAGAGCATCGGTGGTCAAGGGACGCTCGGTGATCCTCAGGGATGTTGATCTGCGGATCGAGCAAGGAGAGCGCATTGCCATCTTGGGACCCAATGGCTCGGGTAAATCGTCGCTCATCAAGCTAATGCTCGGGGAGTTCCGTCACGATACCTCGGGGGAAGGGTCGTTCGTCCGCATCCGGGGGGAGGAGCATTTCTCCCTGTTCGATGTCCGGATGGCATTTGGCCTCGTGTCCGGGGACCTGCAGCACGACTTCCGGCGGAGCATGACCGTAACCGAGGTCGTGCTCTCCGGCTTCTTCGGCTCGATAGGCACCAATCGCTCCCAGAAGCTGACCGAGGAGATGGAAGAAAAAGCCATGGTGGCTCTCTCACAGGTGGGGTCCGGCCATCTCTCCTCGAGGACGATGGCCACGCTGTCGACCGGAGAGGCCCGAAGAGTCCTAATGGCTCGAGCCTTGGTCAACGAGCCCGAGGCCTTGATCCTGGATGAGCCGATGAACTCTCTGGACCTGACCGGGAAGCATATCGTGCGAGAGGCCATGCGCTCGCTAGCCCAAAGCGGACGGACCCTGGTACTTGTCACCCACGATCCGTCGGATATCATCCCAGAGATACGGCGGGTCATCCTCATGAAGGATGGGCAGGTATTCAGGGATGGCGGTATCACTGAGCTGGAGGAGCGGAACCTCACCGAGCTATATGGTGTGTCAGTACGTATGACCAAGATCGATGATCGGTACTTTGCGTGGTCCTGAGGACACCAGACGTTGCGATCTGTTTGGAACGGAAGAAAACTGGCCGTCTCGATAAACTATTGGATCAATAACCTTGCTCATAGATATAACATAAAAAGGTGAGGGAAAGGGTTTGAGTGGTTTCCCTGGACGCGAACCTGTTTAGAGCTCGTAGTTCTTGGGGTTGAAGGCAGGTACGTTCTTGTACTCCTTCAGCGCCCAGTCGACGAACTTGCCTTCCTCGGACGGGAGGGAGTTCAGGTCGGTGAGCATCTTGTTCAGGGTGTCC
>JAWQJJ010000014.1 GCA_033485155.1 Methanomassiliicoccus sp. | reverse complement strand
GAACCCAGCGCCGACCTTGAGGCCAAGGCCGTAGGACAGGGGGTACTTCGCGTCTCCGAAAACCATCTCATCTGCGGAGCCGTACTCCATCTTGGTAAACTTCTTAGATGCCATTTATTTCACCTCGTTTAAGCCTTCCCGGCGTGGATGTCGTCCCACATGTCCCTGATCTTCTTCCAGTCGTTACCGCTAACGGCCTTGGTGCACAGGGCGGGGCCCAATGCAGCCTTGTCAGCGTAAACACCCATGGGGTAGGACTCGACGTACTGCCTGTTTACCGCGCCGCCGGCGCAGATGAACGGGATCTCGATGCCCTTCTCCTTGAGCCTCTCCGAGATCTTAGGGACAGCGGACATGGTGGTGGTCATAAGGGCGGTGCCGGTGACCACATCGGCCTTGTTCTTCTCCACGGACTCGACGACGTCAGCGATGGGGACATCTCTGCCCAGGTCGACGACACCGAAGCCGTTGGACTTCAGCAGCACAGCGGCGATGTTCTTGCCAATGTCGTGGGGGTCACCCTCAGCGGCGTGCATAACGATGGTTCCCTTGACCTTCTTGGCGGTCTTCAGGGCAGCCTCGGCGACCTTCATTCCCTTGTCCATGGCGTCCGCGGCAACCATGACGTGCGGCAGGTAGTAGATACCGCGTCCGTACAGCTCAGCGACTACGTCCATTCCCTTCAGCAATCCATCCTGGATGATGACCTCGGGGGCGATCTTGGCCAGACCGGCCTTGACATCGTCCTCGATGAGCTTGCCCTTCAGGTTCATGACGTCCTCGGCAATCTTCTTCAGGAGCGGGTCCTTGGGCAGGATCCGAGCAGCGATTGCATCAGGCTTCTCCTGCGACTCCATCTTGATGTCATATCGAGTCAAGATGAGGTCGGTCTTCACGTTGTCCATATCTAGTATTTTCTCAACTCCTGTTTTGCTTCGAGCAACAACAACAAACGTCGTATGCCGCCTGAAACAATGTTGCGAATAGGAAGCTCATATATGAAGGTGTCGTTTTCTTCTACGGCTAATAATATTTTGTTTTTTATAAACTAATAACACTAAAAATATGTCGACAGCATCCGCTACGAGTAGAAGGCATTTGCCCGTGGAAAGAAATTCGAACTCACATCCAGCCTCCTCCTGAAAGGCTGAAGCGATTGATTTCGAGTTAATTCTTACATTATATAAACATTCGTTATGAATGCTAAAAATATAGATTTTTGGACCGTTAAGACAGAGGAACACCCGATATTTACGTTAGTGTTACAATGTTGCATGAGCCGTGATCGCGGGTTACGAACAATCGTCAGTCTCGACAAGCGACGATGGTGGTGTCTAGTTACGAACAGGTTTAGAAAATGTCGAAGCGTAAGGGCGTGCCCTAATATAGGAAAACAAAGGAAAGGGCGTCCGGCTCGACAGGCGCCGATATGCCGGGCCCCAAGGTCGCGGAGGGATCACCGGGACGTCGAGCGGGTGATCTCGTCCCGGCCATGGTGAAGGGCCGAGGTCATCTGCTCCTCTTCCTCCGGCGCCCGGGTGGGATTGGGACCGAGCTCCCTGATCTTGTCGACGAAGTTATCGATGAGAGAGCTGAAGCGGTACGGCTCGTCAGCGTTCACCCACTCCAGGCTGAAGCGCTCTGGATCGAATCCCAGCTGCTCGATCACCTTGCTCAGGATGACCATGCGGTTCCTGGTCTTGACGTTCCCTCCCTGATAGTGGCAGGAGCCCTCCTTCCCCCCGAGGATGAGAACGCCGTCGACCCCTCTCGACAGGGCCTGCATCACCCACTCCGGGTCGACCCGTGCCGAGCAGGGAGTCCGTATCATGCGGAAGTTGACGTCCATCTGCATCCGCTTCAGTCCGGCCAGGTCCGCCGCCGGGTAGGAGCACCAATGGCATGCGAACACCAGGACGGCTGGGCTCGGCTCCTTGGAGTCGAGCAGCCCCTTGGAGAACGCGTTGATCTGGGCCACGATCTCCTCGTTGGTGAAACCCTCGAGGTTGAGCGCCCCCGAGGGGCAGGCCGCCACGCAGGCCCCGCAGGCCTTGCACTCCCCGCGGTCGACCTTGGCGACCCGGTGGCCGTCACCGGTGTCGACGAACGAGATCGACCCCGCCCGGCAGGTCGTGGCGCAGATGCCACATCCGGAGCACTGCTCCTCGTCCACCACCGCGGTGGGGCCGAAATCGGAAGGGGTCATCTTGCGCGAGCGCTCGATGGACATGTGCAGCTGGTCCTTGGCCTTCGCCGTCGCCGCCGGAGCGTCGAGGGAGTGGATCCATGCCACCTGGTCTCGGAGGTTTGCCTGCTCCACCATGTACGGGTTGATGCCTCCCTTGCGGGCCGCCTCCCTGAACTCTTCGAGGTACATCCGGGGAGAACAGGCAGCGATGACCACTCGATCCAGCTTGTGCCCCTTGATCTCCTCCGAGATCAGCTTCCGCCCCTCGGGAGAGCACAGGAGGGTGCACTTGCCGACATGCTCGACCCCGTCCTGGGCCCTGGCGAACTCCATGAGCGTCTCGTAATGGATGAGGTCCATGATCGTCTCCCCGCAGGCGCAGAAGAATACTCCGATACGTGGGGCCGTGGTGTCCAAAGCAACATACCTCCAAAACTTACGATCACATGCACGGCCCCATTAAAAAGGCTGGTCCCTTAATAGAACGGAGTTTATGAAAAGAAAGGGAAAGGGCGGGCGGAGGCCCGGTTCATCCGCCGCGGGGGGAGTCAAACTTCCACAGGCCGTGGATGTTGCACAGCTCGCGGACGCAGCACACCGTCGGAGTGCAGTGGAACACCGCCTCCGGCTTCATTCCCGGCTTGAGGTACTTGCGCAGGACCCGGCCGTCGGCAATGACCTCGATGAACTCGATGTAGTGCTTCTCCTCCATGGGATGGGGGACGCTCCCCACCGTCACCTTGATCCCGCTGTCGACCTTCTCCACCACCGGGACATGCTTCTCCTTGGAAGCGTCAACGGTGTTGGCGTCCATCCGGACCATTGGCTTTCCGCAGCATACCAGCTCGCCCACGCCGGAGTGGACCAGCTCGACGATGTTTCCGCATACCGGGCACCTGTAGATCTCGTTCAGCTTTGTCATTATTCCTCCTCCTAATACTCCTCGCACTTCCGCTGGTAGAACGAACGGGGGTGATCGCAGGACGGGCAGACCGCGGGCGCCTCGATCCCGAAGTGCATGTAGCCACACTCCCGGCACACCCACCAGATCGGTTCCCCCTTCTTGAATACCGAACCGGACTCGACGGCCTGCAGGAGCTTCAGGTACCTCTCCTCGTGGTGCTCCTCGGCCTTGCTGATGGCACGCATGCGCCTTGCAATGTCAGTGAAGCCTTCCGCATCGGCGACATCGGCGAACTCGGGATACATGGAGGTGTGCTCGTAGTTCTCCCCGGCGATGGCGGCGCGCAGGTTCTCGGCAGTGGTGGCGTAGACGACCGGCACCTCCGCCGGCACCTTAAGCTCGACGAAGTCGCCCTTGACCCGCATGCCGTTGAGATAGATGTACAGCTGCTTGGCGTGCTCCTTCTCCTGGTCAGCGGTCAGCTGGAATATCTCGGCGATCTGCTCGTAGCCCTCTTTCCTCGCCACCGAGGCGAACATGGAGTAGCGGTTGCGGGCCTGACTCTCGCCGAGGAAAGCCTTGGCCAGATTCTCTGCGGTCTTGCTCATAAAACTTCTCCGGGTTTATAACCGGATTTTTCATATTTTATGATTTTCCCGATGATACATGTAACACCTAGGAGTCCGGGTCCGGCTCGTGCCCGGGCTCGGTCGAGCGCATCGCCTTTAGGCCGTCGCGGAAGTGCATCATCCGCAGGTCGAACTCCGACTCGGCCTTCTGCGACGACAGGCAGAGGTTCCGCCCCCGCCGGGCTATGAGGTTGGCGTTGCTCATCGTGCCGTGCCGGCATAGCTTGGGGTCGAGGTTGAACTCGCTGGCCACGGCCATGCCCATCTCGTAGCGGTCCATGCAGTCCGGCCCGGCGACGTGGTAGATCCCCCTGCTCCCCCCGCGCAGCATCCTCAGCAGCACTTGGGCGCAGTGGGGGGCGTAGGTCGGCGTCGTCCGCCGGTCGGTGAACAGGTCCACCGATCTCCCGGCCTGCATCTCTCCCATCAGCCAGGTGACGACGTTGTGCTTCTCCGACATGTGGTTCCAACCATACAGCAAGGATACCCGGGCCACGGTGTTGCGGTGGTCGGCGTCGAGGGTCAGACGCTCCGCTTCCAGCTTGGTCTGCGCGTAGATGCTCAGCGGGTCGGGGGTATCGAACTCGAAATATCTCTCTCCCTTCTCTCCGTTGAACACCGCGTCCGTGGAGACGTACAGCATGGGAACGCCCTCGGTCTTGCACACCGATGCCACGTTGAAGGCGCCTTCGGCGTTCACCGCCCACGCCTCCTGGGGATTGCTCTCGCAGCGGTCGATGTCGGTGATGCCGGCGGCATGGATCACCGCTTCTGGCTTCGCCGAGCGGATGACCTCCCCGACCTCATGCTCCTCCCGGAGGTCCATGTGCACCAGCGTCTTGGTCCCCATCTTGGAATCGTTGTCGTGGTAGGTGGCGGTGACGTCCCACCCTCGCTGGGACGCTTCCAGCACCAGGTATTGCCCCAGCAGGCCCGTCCCGCCGATAATCAGGAGCTTCATCGAAGGTCGATTGTCGCCCGAACGATATAATGGTACATTCCGCCGGCGGCATGTTACCAGTAATCGTTCGGATAAGTATGCCGGGGGCGACGCTTAACGCATGCACCGCACCATGAGGTTAAAGCTCGAGACCACGGGGGAGCAGGAGAATGTCCCATTCCGCACCATGGATCTTTACCACCGAGCGTTCGAAGCCTCCGCCCGATGGGGCTTCCAGAATCGCAACATCAATTAGATCAACAATCACCGGGCGACCTACAGGGTTGCCCAAGATGCGGGTTCCGGTTTCACGCCAACATCAACGCCGCCCGCAACATCGCTCGGCTCGGTACATCTGAGCTAAGCAGGCTGCCTGTCAACCAGCAAAATGCGACGTCCAGTGAGGGCGAGAATGCCCGATGGCAGTTGCAAGCTCCGAGGTGGGGCGGTTGACGTTTGTTGAAATTATCTAAATAAAAAGGGGAAAGCAAAGCGGTGTCGCCGAAATAAATAGGCGGATGACGTTTAGCGACTCAGCAGGCAAGTCCTAAATAGAGAACTGAATATCGGGAGTCGATATAATGGAGAGCGCACCCAAGGTTAAGAAAAACACCAACAACGCAATATTGCTAGTGCTAGCCAGCATGGCAATGATTGTGATGTTTGTCGAGATTATGATTGTCCCCGCCCTGCCCACGATGGCCCGGGACTTTCCCGGGCAGTCGGCTTGGCTGCCGTGGGTCCTATCCATCTACATGCTCGTCGGAGCGGTCGCCACCCCTCTGGCCGGAAAGCTCGGGGACATCTATGGTAAGAAGAAGATCCTCATCATCATCATGTCCATCTACCTCATCGCCCTGATAGGCAGCGGGTTCTCCGTTAACATCTCCGATGCGCTCTTCGGTGAGTCCAACATATTCGTTCTGCTGTTCTTCCGCGGCCTGCAGGGTGTGGGCATGGGCATGTTCACCCTGGCCTTCGGCATCGTCAGGGACACCTTCCCCGAGGACAAGATACCTGTCGCCATCGGCATGATCTCGGCGATGTTCTCGGTCGGCGTGGCTATCGGCCTCGTGGTCGGCGGGTACATCACCTCGGTGGGCAAGTGGAGCGATGCGTTCCATGTCGTCCTGCCGTTCTTCTTCGTCCTCACCGTCGCCGCCGCCTATCTCATCCGCGATTCCCACGTTGTCCGCGGCGGCAAACTGGACGTCCCGGGCGCGTTCACCCTGGGTGTCGGAGTAATGGCTCTCCTACTGGCTCTGACACAGGGTGAGGACTGGGGCTGGACCAACGGCGGGACCCTGGCACTGTTCGCCACCTTCATCATCGCCATCTCGTTGTTTGTGGTCATCGAGCTCAGGACTAAGGATCCCATCGTACGGCCGTCGCTGCTGGCCAACCGCGGGGTGCTCGGCGGCAACGTCGTTGCGCTGTTCGTTGGGCTGTGCATGTTCATGGTCTACCAGACTCTGCCATACTTCCTCGAGACGCCGACCGCCATCGGCGGCTATTACGGCCTTTCGGATACCTTCACCGTCGGCCTGTACATGCTGCCCAGCGCCATTGTCCAGCTGTTCATTGGCCCCATCGGCGGCTCGATGTCGAAGAAGCGGGGTGCGTCCAACATTCTCGCGCTAGGCATGGCCATCACCACCGCTGGGTTCGTCTCCCTCGTGTTTCTGAACTCGAACTTCTGGGAGCTGACAGTCTCCATGATCATCTTCGGTTCGGGCACGGCGCTGTGCATGGTGTCGATGATCAATGTGGTGATCGAGTCCTGCCCCCAGAGCGAGTTTGGGGTCGCGTCAGGCATGAACACCCTGTTCCGCATCGTGGGCGGCGCTATCGGCCCGGTGCTGGCGGCGGTGATACTCTCGGCCAACATGGTCCCCTATCACATCGGCCCGGTGACCATCGAGCTCTACGCCGTGTCCGGGTACGTCAACGCCTGGTGGGTCGGGTTCGGGTTCGCCCTGATCGGACTCGTCGCGGCCATCGTTCTGCGTCCGCGGGCCAAGGACCGGTGCGATATCAAGCCGGAAGAGCTACCCCCAGCGAACGCGGAGTGAACAACCGGATCGAACGATACGTACACAAGGCTCTTATCGGAGCGCCACTCTGGACCCACGGATGACGAGGAAGGTTAGCTTGAGGGCTTGCCCCTACTGCGGCAGTCTGGACACCCATCCAGCTTTGCTGTTCGGGGGGCCGATACCGTGGATCGATCATAACGATGGGGGCTACCAGTGCCGGCACTGCGGGCGCACCGCGGTGCCCCTGGACTTCGACTCCGTCGAGGACCTCAAGACCTTTCAGAAGAGCATTGTCTCCAAGGCCACCGACGAGAACGATCACTTCTTGCACGTGCCCATCATGCCGATCGATACCTTCTCCCTGTTCCGCATCCCGTACATCGATCTGCCCATCGCCCAGGTGGCCAACGTGGTGGAGGTGGAGTGGGAGAATGGCTACACCATCAAAGGTCGGAAAGAACGTTTCTCCCGCTACTGGTCGGCAGTGCACAGCCCACGCTACTCGGCCAAGGAGATTTCTCTCCTAGATCTGTCGGGGATCAAGGACGGTCGGCCCAACTTCGACGTCCTTAAGACGCTTATCAAGAGCAAGTACCGGGTGTGGCTCGACCTGGGAGTGAGGGATATCGAGGACGTCTTCGACGCCTTCGCCATGGATGTGTCGAGGACGATCATCGGAACCATGACCGCGCCGTCGGTCGAGCTGTTCGCGGAGGCGTTCGACCTCTCCGACCGCGTGGTGCCATGCCTATACTACGATGGCAAGGTCCTGTGGCCCTCGCGCTCGTCCGGTCCCTCCGACCTGCTGCAGGCGATTGCCACGCTCAAGGACATCGGCTTCGAGGAGATCGGGGTGCTGGACCTCCGGCGCATCGGCCGGGGGAAGGGCATCGACCAATCGCTCCTCGGCGTGCTCAGCGAGCAGGAGGTGGGCATCATCATGGGCGGCGGGGTCACCGAGCTGGAGGCCACCGCGCTGCGCACCGCTGGCCTGGTCGGGGCGTTCATGGACCCGTTCACTCCGGTCATCGGCGACCTGATCGTTGAGGAGGAGAGGGAGCTGCCAAGCGAAGGCCCCAGCCCGGTGACGCGGGCGGCGTCCAGCGGCCATGGTGCGCCGAGCGATTAAGCGAGGCCGCAGACTAGCACGGGGAACTCGCCTTCCCTACGGCCTCAGGGCGACCGTGGCTCATCAAGCGGGAGCGGCCCAGCTCCGTTATCCCGTAGATGCGCCACCGCTGCTTGTGGGACGAAGAGATGAGGCCGCTGCCCTCCAGGATATTGAGGTGATAGGAGAGCTTGGAGTCCGACAGTCCGGTGATCTCCTTCAGAATGCATGGACATAGGTCCGTTACAGCCAGTGTGTGGAGGATCTGGAGGCGGATGGGATCCGACAGGGCCTGGAACATCGCCGCGTCCACGACCAGGCCGTCGCGGTCGGGAACCTTCGTCCTCAGACGATCCATGCCTCCGATGGCCGCGATGGCTGACTCCATCTCCTCCGGCAGGTTTCTCACGTCGTCGCAGCATTCGCTCTTGGAAACTTTCTTCGTTATCACTTCTACCTTCCCCATCGAGGGAAGGAAATGCTACGTTCCCATTTATAACGAGAGGTGCTCCCGACGGCCGCGGACGAGTTCTAACTTGACGGGAGGAGGTCAAACCGTAGCCTAGGACACTATGAAAAGCAGTAGGAAGATCGATTCGATGGAGCTTGTTGGTGCAGGGGTAGTTCATCAGGTCCATTAATTCGGGCCTTTTTTGTTTTCAGTTCAACAAAAGTTGTAATGTTTATATGGCGATAACCGCTTTGCATAGCTGACATTGTACTATGGGGCGATTGTTATGACTTCCGAGGTCAGAGTCAAAATGTTCCCGTGTGGAAATACGACAGAGATAACGGTGGATAAGAACGATGATGGTGAGTATCTGGTCAAAGCTGCCAGCACATGCAAGAAGGCTGAGAAGTATGTCGAAGGTCTTGGCCCCCTGACGTTATTCGATTTGACCGATAAGGCTCAAAGCAAGATCTTCCGCGACTTCATGATCTCGGAAATGAGCGCGAACTGCCTCCTGCCATCGGGAGTTATGACCGCCGCATGGGTCGAGGCGGGGATGATTGCTCGATCCCAGACCCGGAAGGGCATGCCTCTCAGCATCGAGTTCATCGACGGTTGATCCCTTCGAGCCAGGCATCATTCCGACCCATATCGCCCTCAGCTCACAGACATTGAATCAGGGAAAACACGGATATATCAGGAAAATCATTTCAACATATATTGAAATGATGTGATTGACATGACTGATAACGGGGTCAAGATCCCTGAATGGGTCTGGGAGTTCCATGGGCACACCTGCCCATTCATGCCGATAGGCTATAGGATGGGCGTGCTGGCAATGAATGAGCTAGGAATCGAGAGGGTCAGGGACCACGGTGCGTTCGCCTTCTCGGAGATGGGCGTCGGGCATCCACAGACATGCATGATGGACGGCACGATGGCCGCCACCGGGTGTACCTACGGAAAGCTGATGATGGAACGGCTCGATTATGGAAAGGTTGCCACCATCTTGTTCGTTCCGGGCAAGGGAGCGGTACGAATTTCCCTCCGTTCCGAGTTCCAGGATGAGTTGGGCAAGTTCGAATTCTTCGTCTACCGGAAGAAAGGGATCGAACCCTCGGACATTCCTGCCGATGTGACGAAAAAGGTCGTTGCAAAGGTCTTGGAGGCGTCCGATGAGGAATTGTTTAAGGTCGAGCGCCTACCCGAGTTCGCCTTCAGCAGACCGAAGGGCTCGTTCGCCAAGGTCAAGTGCAGCAAGTGCGGCGAATATGTGTTCGAGCGGTACGCGAGAACGAAAGACGGTCAGCCCGTGTGCATCCCCTGTTCCGGATACGACCAAACCTGGGTGAACGTGCTGAAGGGCGTGCAGTAGGCGATACCATGGATGGGGTGTTCTGGATTGCGGTCATCTCAGTCCTGCTCGTTTCCATCATTTTCTCGATGTTCGGGCAGGGTGGCGGCTCCCTGTACACCCCGATCCTCTTTCTGCTCGGCTACACGGCCCTGATCTCGGTGTCCACATCGCTGGTATTGAACCTGGTCACCGCCGCCTCGGCGTCTGTTGTCTACTACCGCAGCAAGCTGATCGACCTGAAGATAGCGGCGGCATTCATCCCTGGGATCTGCCTCGGCGCCCTGGTAGGTGGTGTGCTGGGCAACTTCGTCGATCCGACGCTGTTGATGTGGTTATTCGTACTATTCCTGGTCGGTGCAGGGGCCAGGATGATTTATACGATATGGGAGAAGAAGACCGATGCGGAGACCTGCCCCGCCGGTTTCTCCGGGGCGATGTATGCGATGATCATCCTCTTCAGCTTCGCCGTCGGCATTTTGTCTGGGCTGTTAGGCGTCGGTGGTGGCATCGTCATCGTGCCGTTCCTTCTGTTCATTTGCCGGTATCCGATGAAGAACTCCGCGGGGACAGTGTCGTTCATCGTGATATTTTC
This sequence comes from Methanomassiliicoccus sp., assembly GCA_033485155.1. Lineage (NCBI taxonomy): Archaea > Methanobacteriati > Thermoplasmatota > Thermoplasmata > Methanomassiliicoccales > Methanomassiliicoccaceae > Methanomassiliicoccus > Methanomassiliicoccus sp. Next base: position 10,779 of record JAWQJJ010000014.1, on the reverse strand, counting down.
CTCACTGTTCGGAGTCATCGGCCATTCGGCCTTCGGTACCCTGGATGCCGCCCTGATTATTGTTGGGAGCGTGGCGGTCTTCATCGGTGCATCGATAGGGGCACGCCTCACCGTGAAGCTGAAATCCGCCTGGGTCAAAGTCGGGTTCGGGCTGATAATGTGGGTGTTCGCCATCCAGCTCATCCTGAAGTTGCTAGCATGAGGGTTTGTGTGCCGCCCAAGACGCCATAACTGGGGAAGCTCTTCAGCCGAGGAGTATGGGGCCAACGCCAGCGGCCCATCGAGCATCGACCTGACAGCTCAGCGCATTGGTAACGAATTGGAGTAAAATATTCTCGCTGTGATTTCATAATGGCGATATTGATTGAAGATGACAAAGTGGCGATCAGAAGATATTCAAGCGGGAGGGCATCGATCGAGGCCAAATCAAGGGGGACGCCGACCACGTGTGCCTGAATTGGCCGGGAGTAAAAAACAATAACATAGGGCCTTAGCTCGAATAGCAACTAATTAATATCGGTATGTTTTTCATGATTTCAATTTATATTGAAATGATGAGACCATGAGTGACCTCTTATTAGATCCTCTGATGAGCGGGCTCAATAGCCTGCTGGACTACATGTCTCAGCATGTTCTGACCTGCCTCATCCCCGCTTTCTTCATTGCCGGCGCCATCGCCGCCTTCGTCAAGAAGGACGCGATCCTTCGCTACTTCGGACCTCAAACGAGGAAATACATTTCGTATCCGGTGGCGGCGGTCTCCGGCACCGTCCTGGCTGTTTGCAGTTGTACCATCCTTCCGCTTTTCGCTGGGATATACAAGAAGGGCAGTGGTCTGGGCCCGGCAGCAACCTTCCTCTTCGCCGGCCCAGCCATCAATGTCCTAGCGATAGTCTATACCGCTCAGGTTTTGGGCTACGATCTCGGGCTGGCAAGGGCCATTGCAGCCATCGGCCTTTCTGTGATCATTGGTTTCCTCATGTCGGTCATCTTTCGCAAGGATGAGGAGAAGCGGGCGTCTGAAAGAGATGGAGCGAAGGCCGATGTAAAGGTGAGTAAAGAGGAGAGGCCGAAGTGGGTCGTCCCGTCGTTCTTCATACTCCTTATAGCCATCCTGCTCATCGGCTCGTCCAAGCTGGACTGGATACCCAAGCTAGCCATCGTCTACATCCTCACCGTGGCGGTGGCCATTATCCTGATCTACTTTTTCCAGAGGGATGAGGTTACCGACTGGGGGATGGAGACTTGGGATTTGACCAAGAAAATATTTCCCATCTTGATTGTGGGGACATTCGCGGTCGGAGTCATTGCGTACTTCGTGCCGCCCGAATCTTTCCGTCCCTACTTAGGCGGAAATTCGCTGGGTTCTACGTTCCTCGCGTCGATCATCGGCGCCCTGCTGTACATGCCAACGCTGTTAGAGGTGCCGATCATCGGTACGACCTTTGGTTACTCGACCGGAGTCATGGGGGGCGGGCCGGCACTGGCGCTGTTGTTGACCGGACCTTCGCTGAGCCTTCCGTCGATGATCGTGCTGTACCGCATAATGGGGGCACGGAAGACCGTAGCATACATCCTGCTAGTGGTCTTCCTTTCAACAATGACAGGATTCATCTACGGATCCATTTTCGGGTGAGCGTATGGTCGATGACAAACCATGTTGCGCTGCGGCAGCTGCCAGGAAAATCAAGAAGATCATGATACGGGACCAGGAGACAGGAATAGCTCAGCTCGATGAGATAATAGCCAAGATCCGGGCAATGAACTTGGACGATGCTGAGATCGGTAGGGCACTCTTAAAGGAAGTAAAGATCTTTAATTTCGTCCCGAGAAGCCAGGAGAAGGATTACGAGCTAGCGATGGTCAAGGAATACGATCGGAGGAAGAACGATGGTGGTTAAAATCGAAGTACTAGGGACGGGTTGCTCCAAATGCAGACGGCTGGAAAAGAATGTCAAGGAGGCCGTGGACGGAACCGACATCGAGGTCGTAAAGGTCACCGATATCAACGAAATATCATCGCGCGGTGCCATGATGACTCCTGGACTAGCGATCGACGGCGAGATCGTCGCCCTTGGTCGAGTGCCAAGTGTTGAAGAGATCAAGGAGATGGTTGAAGAGAGGCAGCCTTAAGGAAGGGGGATCTTGGACTTCCCCCGGTCCGTGAGGTAGTATATCCTCCATTTATGACGAGGTGAGGAGCATATGAGGCCTTCTTCCTCCAGAATGTTCAGGTGATATGAGAGCTTGGAATCTATTAGGCCGGTGATTTCCTTAAGGATGCATGGACATAGGTCCATTACAGCTAGAGAATGAAGGATCTGCAACCGGATCGGATCCGACAGGGCCTGATGGAGCTTTCCCTCCGCAGTAAGTTCTTGGCGTTCAGGGATGCGTCCCTTCAACCCATCTAGCCCACCTACCTCCTGGATCGCTTCCTCCATCTCCTCGGGTAGATTCATCACATTATCGCAGCATTCTTTCTTAGAGACCTTCGAGGCCATGATGCTCACTCCTTAAGTCTCAGACCTTACTAATGTATCGCTGATCCACTTATTGATCTCATCCCGGCTCTTGCGGAATGCATCGACCTTTTCTTCCTCAGTTCCGTCCACACTCGACGGGTCATCAAACCCGTGGTGAATCTGCTTCTTGCCACCGGAAAAAAATGGGCAGGTCTCTGCGGCATTGGAGCAGACCGTAATGATACAATCAAACGCTTGTCCATCGAACTCCTCTAGACCTTTCGATCGCTGTTGTGAGATATCTATGCCTATCTCGGCCATCACTCTGATGGCCAAGGGGTGTACCCTGCTGGGCACCGTACCCGCACTTTTCGCCATCAGCAGGTCGGGGTAAAGGGCATTGGCAAGCCCTTCAGCCATTTGCGAGCGAGCGGAATTATGTGTGCAGATGAACAGTACTGATTTCACTCTTTCACCATAACCAGTTACCTCAGAGAGGATGAATAACAATGGTTAGGAATTTACTTATACCTACCACTTAATACGATTCAATATAAGTTGAAATAACTCTGCATAAAGGGGGGGTTCGATGAGCGAGACCGAAAAGGGGGGCAGTTCCGCTTCAACCGGAACCAAGAGGCTTTCGTTCTTGAATCGATACTTGACCGTTTGGATCTTCGCAGCCATGGGACTGGGCATTGTACTCGGGGCCCTGATTCCCGAGCTGGCCGATGCTCTGAACAAAGCGAGCGTCGGCACGACTTCCATCCCCATCGCCATCGGGCTGATACTGATGATGTATCCGCCGCTCGCGAGGGTCAAGTATGAGGAACTTCGAGAGATAACCAAGCAGCCGGATGCCAAGAGGATGTTTGGCACATCTCTCTTCTTAAACTATATCGTTGGACCGCTTCTCATGTTCGCCCTGGCCTGGATCTTCCTTCCGGATCAGCCCCTATTTCGTATTGGCCTCATCTTGACCGGTGTCGCTAGGTGCATTGCCATGGTGCTGGTGTGGAACACTTTAGCGGAGGGGGACCAAGAGTACGCCGCCATCCTGGTCGCTCTGAACTCCATCTTCCAGATCGTGCTGTACGCGTTCTACGCTTACTTCCTGATCATGGTTCTTTCGGACATAATCTCCCCCGGCTCTGGTGTCCCGGTAGAGATCTCAGTGATCTCGGTAGCCATCAGCGTACTGATCTATCTGGGAATACCTTTCTTCGCCGGCATCATCACTAGATATATTGTCAGACCGAGGAAGGGCGCGGATTGGTACGACAACAAGTTCATGGGAGTCATGGGTAAAATCTCATTGCTGGCACTACTGTTCACCATCGTCGTGATGTTCTCGCTGAGGGCTGAGACCATCGTGAACAGTCCGCTGGACGTTGTTCGAATCGCAATCCCATTATTGGCCTATTTTGCCATCATGTTCCTGCTGTCGTTCGGACTGTCCATCAAATTCCGCTTCGACTATCCCCACGCTGCGGCCCAGTCGTTCACCGCAGCAAGCAATAATTTCGAGCTGGCAATCGCCGTCGCGGTCGGAGTGTTCGGCATCGGCTCGGCCGTCGCTTTCGCAACCGTTATTGGGCCTTTGGTCGAAGTGCCGGTGTTGATCTCGCTGGTCAATCTGGCACTATACTTCCGCAGACGGTATTATGACCGGAATGGCCGCATCAAGACGTCCATCCAGGGAGTCTAGAACTGATCACTAATGGTTGAAAAATAACAAGAGGACAGTGGAATGGAGGAGAGAAAATGACGATCGAGGAGATAGATCTGTACTGGATGAAGGCAGAGGATCTCGCCAAGTACCTTCCCGAGGGAGGGTGCAATGGGGCGAGGAGCGCGAAGGAACTCGCTCAGATGCTGATCGGGAAGAAGATGAGGGCGAGCGACTGCGCCACCATCGATAAGGAAATGGCAGCGACCATCGACGGGGTGATGAGCGTGGACATCCGCCTGCCGGAGAGCGATCCTATGCAGCAGAAGGTCACGGAGAAGCTGTTCGAGTATAATTCGCCCGATTCGAGCTCGCCGATCATCGTTACCGGCAACTCGATCATCACCCACCAGATATTGGGCCTCGTGCTGAACGCCGCGAAGACGAAGGCGTTCGTCATCCCGGTGGATTCGATGGGCTTCACCTACGACAACGCGTGCGCCGGTGGGAATATTACACCTATGCAGGTGATGAGGGCGTTAACGGAAAGCGGTATCTCGAACAAGGCGTCATCGAAGAAGATGATCATCGGCGGCCTGGGGGAGAGCATGAAAGGCAATATCGAGAGGATAACTAGGTGGACGGTCGAGGTCGGACCGGTCAGCGGTTACGAGCTGCCGTTATACTTATTGGGCAAGCGATAAGATCATACCAGACATCATTGGCCCGATAGCCTTCAAATAGCAGATATCCAGATGGTCGATTCCCGATGGCACCCATTAGCAAAGGTACTCTAGCCTCTTGGTTATTGGCAGGGGAGGTCAAGCGCCATTGCATCCAGTGCGAGGCGGAGGTAGACAGGTTGGAGAGATATTGCCCGATGTGCGGCCTTCAGCTAAGAAAGGAGTGCCCGATATGCCACTATTGGGGAGAGATCGATCGAGCGTACTGCCTTTCGTGCAAGAATGGATTCCCTTTGCCCCCGCCACCGAAGGCTACGATCAAGCTATGGCACGAAAATGAGCAGGGATCGAGCGATGCAGATGGCGATGGATTAGATCCCATAAAACTGGAAGGGAGTGTTCGGGAGGGTGGGCGATGAGGATAGGTGTTCTCGGCTGTGATGCCATAAGGAACGAGCTGGAAATCATCATCGGAGACGATCCGGACGTCGTATATCGGGAATACCTGGAGTTCGGGCTGCACCTGCAACCTGACGACCTTAAGAAGGCCATCCTGGAAAAACTAGAGGCACTTCCCCTCGACCTGGATGTCGTCTTCCTCGGCTACGGTTACTGCCAGGCGTTACAGGGTCTGCCCCAGCAGGTGAAGGTCCCTGTGGTCATGCTGGAGTATGAGGACTGCATTGCCGCCATGCTCACGACCGAACGGTACCATGCGGAAAAGAATAACGGTGGCATCACCTGGTTCTACCCTGCAGGGTGGGCGATCTATGGCATGCCGGGGATCGTGAGCCTCTTTCATTTAGATAGTGCCGAAGATTACTCGCCCGATTATTTCCTCAAGATGATGTTTGATGGTTTCTCCCGTTGCCTGTACATCGATACTGGCATCGAGTGCTCAAGGCAGTGCCAGAAGAACTCCGAACAGTTCGCCACGACCATCGGTTTGAGGCACGAGTGTGCAGAAGGCTCTCTCGATCTGATCAGGGACGCCTGGCTTAAAGTCAAAGCGAGGGGGAGGGCGATCGAAGGTGAAAGGAGCCGCGAAGCCCGAAAAAGTACTCAGCAATAGGCAGAATTTACATGACATGGTCCAGAGCATTGTTTTCGCCGGTATTGATCGGTGGAGGTATGCTCAGATTCTTAATCGCTGTCCTGATAGCCCCGCCTTCCGCCCATAGACGACAAATTGTCTTTTAATCCGGCCATCTCATATCTGAACGTTCATATGGCTGTCACCTCTCTCGGACTCATCGTCATCCTCATCGTGGCCTTCGTCCCCGCAACCATCTACATGCTGTGGATAAGGTCGGCGGAGATCCATGAGCGGGAGCCGTTCCTGGCCATCGAGGGCGTGTTCATCTACGGCCTCATCGTGGCGCTGGGCCTGGCCTTCATCCTGGAGGTACTGGCGATGGACCTCATCAGCTCGCTCTTCGGGGACGTCCTGACCGCGAATATGGAGAGCATCATCCTGGCGGTCATCCTCGCGCCCGTGATCGAGGAGTTCACCAAGCTAACTGGGGTGTTCGCCGTCAGCCGCCGCCTGACCGAGGCGGAGAACGGCCTGGTCTATGGCGCCGCCGTAGGTCTGGGGTTCGCCGCCGGCGAGAACGTGCTCTACTACTCCGATTCGCTGGCCACGGGGGTGGAGCTGTTCATCGTCACCGTCATCGCCCGGACCCTTACCTCCACCCTGCTTCACACCTCGACCTCGGCCATCTCCGGGTTCGGGGTCTCGAGGTCCAAGTGCTTTGCCGCGTGGTACGGGACTCCCAAGAGCTGGATCCCATACTACTTGGCCGCGGTGGCCATCCACTCGGCGTTCAACTTCCTGGCCGTCCTGGGCACGGACATCCTGCCGGATGCCAGCATCTCGATCTCGTACATCGCCCTGTTCATGTCGGTCGTCCTGGTTTGGTCGACCGTACGATGGATACGAAGGAAGATCGTGGAGCTGGACCGCAGTAATGCGGCCGGGCGGATCCGGTGCGAATGATCAGCGGTAGCGGTTGAGCCTCAAGGCGTTGCCGATGACCGCCAGGGACACTCCCAGATCGCCGATCAGGATGGCCATCCACAGCGTCACGAGGCCCGGGAAGGTCAGGATGGTGAGGGCAAGCTTAACCGCCAGAGACACCGTCACATTCTGCCGGATGACCTTAGCTCCCCGCCGAGACAGTCGCATGCCATAGAGCAGCGAGCGCAGGTCGTCGCCCATCAGCGCCACGTCCGCCGCCTCCAGGGCCACGTCCGTGCCGGCGACCCCCATGGCCACTCCGACCTCCGCTTTGGCCAGAGCGGGAGCGTCGTTGACCCCGTCGCCGACCATGAGCAGGGGGCCGTACCTGGCCTGGTACTCCTCCACCGCCTTGACCTTGTCCTGCGGCAGGAGCCGAGCGCGGAACTCCTCGATCCCCAGGTCCGCGGCGATCCCCTCGGCGACCTTGGTGTCGTCACCGGTGAGCATGATGACCAGGACCCCCATGGCCTTGAGGCCTTCGACGACCGCCTTGGACTCCTTGCGCGGGAGGTCCCGGACGGTGATGATGCCCATGAGGCCGTCGTCGGAGCCGACGAGGATGACGGTCTTGCCCTGCGCGTTGAACTCGGCGATGCGGTCCTCCGCCGACGAAAGATCCACCTTCAGTTCGCGGAAGAACTGGGGGCTGCCGGTGAACACTCTCCTTTCCTGGAAAATTATAGCCACGCCCTTGCCGTGCAGAGCGGTGAACCCCCGGGCCTCGACGATGTCCACATTCTCCTCTCTAGCCCGCTCGATGATCGCCCGGGCCAGGTGGTGCTCGGACCGGTTCTCGGCCGACGCCGCGACCTTGAGCACCTCGCGGGCCGTCGTGCCGTTCAGGGGGATGACCTCCTCGACCTTGGGGCGCCCCTGGGTCAGGGTGCCGGTCTTGTCGAAGGCCACCACCCGGATGCGGCCCATGCGTTCCAGGTACAGCCCGCCCTTGAACAGCACCCCTCTCCTGGCACCGCCGGATATCGCCGACACCACTGACACCGGGGTCGATATCACCAGAGCACAGGGGCAGGAGATGACCAGGAGAACCAGACCGCGGTAGAACCACTCCTCCAGGGGGGCGCCGAACAGGAGCGTCGGGAGGAACATGGTCGCCACGGCCAGGGTCACCACCGCCGGGGTGTAGTAACGGGAGAAGCGGTCGATGAAGCGCTCCGTGGGCGCCTTGGAGGCTTCCGCTTCTTCCACCAGCGAGACGATCTTGGCGATGACCGTATCCTGATAGCGCTTGGACACCATGATCTCCATCGCCCCCTGGCCGTTGAGGGTGCCGCTGAAGACCGCATCTCCCGGACCACGGTGCACGGGGACGCTCTCCCCGGTAACGGCGGACTCGTCAATCGATGACTCGCCCTTGATGACTTCCCCGTCCACGGGGATGCGCTCCCCCGGCTTCACGATGGCGACATCCCCGACCTCGACGTCCGTCGCGTCCATCGTGTGCTCCTCGGCGTCCCTCCGGATCAGCACCCGGCGGGGCATGAAGTCCATGAGCTCGGTGATCGACCGCCGGGTCCGGGCGACGGAATATGACTCCAGCACCTCGGCCAAAGAGAACAGGAAGACTATAGACGCCGCCTCCTCCCACGCCGAGATGAGCACCGCTCCCACCACCGCCACCATCATCAGGACGTTCATGTCCAGATAACGCTCGTAGATCGAGGCGATGCCCCGCCGGGCGATGTAGTAGCCCCCGGACACGATGGCCAGAATGTACGCCGGGTAGTACAGAAGAGGCTCGTGGAGAAGGAACTCAGATATCGCTCCGATGACGAAGAGGACGCCAGAAACGATGGTGATGACGAGGCGGCGGTTGTTCCAGGAGAAGAAACCTTCCAGCGCTGGCTCCTCGTCCTCCTTCACCTTATATCCCAGGCGCTCCACGGTGTGGACCACCGTCCGGCGGTCCAGACGGCCCTTCTTGCCCTCGACGTTGACCTTGCCCAAGGTGTACGAGACCCGTGTGCCGGTAACGCCGTCCAGGGCGAGCACTGCTTTCTCGATCTTCTTGGCGCACTCAATGCAGTCCATCCCCTCGACCTGCAGGCTAAAGCGAGCCGTGTCGTCCACGAGCATTAGAGCCAGAGCGGGGTATTTGATGGATGTGCTAAGAAACAGGTGAAAAATTCACATGATCTTACGAACTTCGGACCACAATATTAGTATCGGGAAACGAGCCATATTGACGTCATTATCAATTATCCTAAGAGATAATTATACATTAAATACTAAAAAAGTCTGTCATCGCATCGAACCACATTCGAGGTTTTACATAGAAGGGATGTCGATGCTGACACGAAAAGCGGTATCGTTGGCGTTGTGCGCCGTGATGCTTCTCTCTTGCATCATGGTCACCGTCAATGCTGATGCTAGGCCATTATTATCCGATTGGACGGTCCCCATAGCCATCGAGAACGGGGACGATCACAACGCGGACCAGTGCAGGATGGCAATGGACTCCGCCGGAGACACTTTGGTCGTCTGGCGCAGCGGTGGAGACCTCCACCACGTCATCAACTACACCGCCTACACCGGCTCGTGGGGCCCTGTCGCTACCCTGTCCGATGGTGAGGGGGACTGCGGGAACCCTGCGATCGCCATGAACGACGCCGGTAACGCCGTCGTGGTGTACAGCCAGTACGACGGTTCCCACTATGATGTGAAGGCTAGGTACTTCAGTGGCGGAGAATGGAGCGTTCCCGTGACTATCGGGTCGGACATGGACAGGATTGCGACCCCTCAGGTAGCTATGAATGCCAGCGGGGGCGCAATCGCAGTCTGGAATGCCACCGGTAGCGTTCACACCGATGTGGTCGGATGTGTTTACCTGAACGGTAACTGGGATGAGGCCACTACGATATCCGATGGTGAGCACGACTGCAGCAGCGTCCAACTAGTCATGAACAATATCGGGAACGCCACTGTGGCTTGGTGCGAAGATCATGCCGGCGCGAACGTAATTGCCGTTGCCTCCTTGTCAGTCGATCAATGGAGCGACCCAGAGGTGGTCTCGCCGGGTTCAGGGGCTTGTGCCTATCCAGACCTGACAATCAATGACCTGGGCATCTCAGTCCTTGTCTATCAGCAGTATAGCTCGGACCTATCTGCATGGACCATCATAGGGGACGTGCAGCATAATGGTGAGTGGGGTTCTCCCGCGATCATCTCCGACCTCGGAATTTCGTACACCGAACCCAAGATGGTCATCGCCGACAATATGGCGATGGGCACGATATGGGTGCAGACGGAAAGCGGGGACCTAACTTCTATCGGCGTCCTCACCTCCGGCGTGGGCAACGATGGACCGGAGACCCTTTCCGCGATCGGTAACGTACAGTCACCCGACATAGTGACGAACTCCGACGGGAACATGATGGCAACATGGTATGACATATACGATACGCACTCGTTCATCATCTCCCGTGCCTATACCGACGGAAACTGGGGGGATGACATGGTAGTCACTGAGGTCAGTACCTCGGCATACTCTCCCCAGGTCGCGATTAACTCCTACGGCGGCGCGGTCGCCATATGGGAGCAGGAGAATGGGGATCTCGGACACAGGGGCGTGTATGCCAGCACCTACACTCCGAAGATCACACCCTCGGTCTCCATCGCTTCACCCAGTCAGGATGACATTCTGACCTCCGACTCGGTCAAAGTAGAATGGACCGGCGCCAACGTTGATCACTACAACGTCAGCGTGGACGGCGCCGAAGCGATCAACGTGTCAAAGAACACCGATCTCACCATCGACGATCTTGCCGAGGGCGAGCATAACGTCAATGTGACCGCCTACAACGTGCTGGGCGAGAGCAGCTATGCCGAGGTCAGCTTCATCGTCGACACCGCCGCGCCGGCGGTGAACGTCACCGTGCCGGCGATCGGAGCATGGTACAACACCTCGTCTCTCAACGTCAC
>JAWQJJ010000013.1 GCA_033485155.1 Methanomassiliicoccus sp. | reverse complement strand
CCGAATCTGAATAATCGAGCGCAGTGATCGTCATCCCGTTCCTGGCGAAGTACCAGGTGTCCCTTCCTTGCCCGCAACCTAGTTCCAGGACCGTCTTGACATCATGAGATCTCAGTGTCGGCAGTGCTCTCAGCGCCAGCACGCTCGGACCGGTGCCGAAGTACGTGCCGGAACTGACATAGGTCGAGTCCCATTGTATTTTCTGGTCGTTCTCTTCCTTCATAGCGACACCCCGAAAAAGGACAAAGGAGGGCCGAGGGGAATGGTGGCCCTCCGTATGATCGTCACCCGCCCATCCGATGGGTCATGCTCATCACCGGACCGACGGCTGTTAGTTCGCCCCCATCAGCCGATCCTTCGACAACCCTCGGACGACCCATACCTCCATCCACGCAGATCCCGGCGCCCTATGGCGGCCATCCTGTTTATTCCTTTTGTAAGGATTTGAGTATCTTAGGAATTTGAAAATGGAGTTGGGATCCATTCACGGTGCACTTGCTTGGTCTATCGCCCCTCTTGATCGTGAACAGATGAGCAGTCTAGAGCGCTAGCTCCTTAGTGAAGGAATGGGAGAAGTGGTGGTGCTCCCGTCGGGATTTGAACCCGAGTCGAAGCCTCGAGAGGGCTTCATGATTGGCCACTACACTACGGGAGCGTACTGTTGGCAAATAAAGAAGTGTTTATTAAACCTTTCCATTGCTCAAGGCTCTCGATCCTTTCGCTTGACCTGGAAAAATCGATATCCCCCTACCCGTTCGTGGCCCGTTGATGCGGAGGTCGTTCCCCTATTCCCGGCGGTCGTTCCTTCAGAACGCGGTGCTCGTTGCCGTCGCCATGCCAGTGACCCTTGCGTTGTTCGTTCTCATGAGCGCAGGGACGTCATACCTGGTGGCGATCGTGCTGCTCGAGACCATCGTGCTCGTTGTCCTCGGCATTTCCCCGCTGCTCACCACCCACGAGGTGGCAGACGATATCCTGGTTCTCAGGCAAGGGTGGTACTTCCGGGCCCGGATACCCCTGGCGGACATCAGGTCTGCGGAGCGCGTGGAGAGCGGACCGGCCCGCACCGGGGTGTTCTTCCGCCTGCTGCACGCCACCCTGTACGTAACCTCGAGACGGCACGACCTCATCGAGATCCACCTAAGGAGCAAACGGCCTTTCGGGTTCGCGCTGGGCAAGAGGGCCGACCGCGTCGTATTCGATGTTGAGGACCCAGACGCCCTGCTCAGGACCTTGGGGACGGAGAGCTTACTCTCTCCAGTCGATGCCTAACGTTCTCACCCCGAGCTTGGGAATGAGGGGAGTCTTGCGCTTGTGCACCGATCGGAGGTGCATATTCCTGACCTTCCGTACCTTGTCGAGAGGCAGACCAGTCTCCGCCGCCACCGCCTCGTCTCCCAGGGAGCGCTCTATCCCGAAGAGAACCTGGTCAAGGTCCTCATAGGTGATGCCCATCTCCCCCTCGTCGGTCTGTCCCTCCCACAGACCGGCCGACGGCGCCTTGTCGATGATGGCATCGGTCACCCCGATCTCTCTCGCCAGCTGCCGGATCTCGGTCTTGTAAAGGTCGCCGATGGGACAGAAATCCGCGCCGCCGTCCCCGAACTTGGTGAAATAGCCGGTCAGGAGCTCGCTCTTGTTGCTCGTCCCCATGACCACCCTGCCCATAAGCCAGGCATGATGGAAGAGCACGATCATACGGCATCGGGCAGCCACGTTCCCGGCGCACTCCCGGCGGTCAAGGGAGGGGAGCATGGTGCGGAATGCCTCCACCGCTGGAGATACCTCAATCACCTGGAAAGGGATGTTGAATCTTTTAGAGAACTCCTCCGCATCCCGCCGGTCCTCCGGCGAGGACGACGCCGAGGGCATGAAGATATTCAGCACCCTCTCCGGGCCGATAGCGTCGGCGCATAGCTTGGACACCGTGGCCGAGTCGATGCCCCCGCTGAGGCCGATGACCGCGCCCCCTCCTCCGCTCTCCTCGACCTTCTGGCGGATGAAGTTCTCGATTGCGGGGCGGGCATAATCCTTGAGCTGCGGCCTCATACGGGGGCAGGAAGAAGGTACGTTCTTTTATCTCTTACCTTATTATGATGGCCTCAGGTAGTGAATCGATGCGCATCGCCCTCGCTCAGGTACCTTGTGCCCTCGGTGACAAGAAAGTGAACATAACCCGAATGACGGGCATCGTGGAGAACGGCGACGCCGACCTTTACGTGTTCCCCGAGTTGTTCCTCACCGGCTATATGGTGAGGGACGACGTCTTCCGCCTGGCGGAGGGGATGGACGGGGCGAGCGTCAAGGCCGTGGAGCAGCTGTGCGACGAACACGGTGTCCACGTTCTTTTCGGCATGCCCGCTTGGGACGACCAGGTGCCGGGGGTGCTGCGCAACAGCGCCGTTCTCGTCTCCCCGGACGAGATCGTGCAGAGGTACGATAAGGTGAACCCGGCTAGCTTCGGTCCGTTCGAGGAGTCGCTGTACTTCGGGGCCGGGAGTTCGGGAGCGCTCTTGGACGTGGAGGGCCGCAAGATCGGGGCCATCATTTGCTATGACATGTTTTTCCCGGAGCTGTCGAAGGCCTATGCCCTAGCCGGGGCCGAGGCCGTCATCTGCATCTCCGCATCTCCCATCACCTCTAGGGAGTACTTCGAGAAGCTCATACCAGCACGGGCGATCGAGAACACTGTGTATACTGTCTATGTGAACCAGGTCGGCACTCAGCTGAACCAGGTGTTCTTCGGGGGCGGGGAGGCCTGCGGCCCCAAAGGAGGTCGCCTGGTCAAGAACAAGTACTTCGAGCAGGACTACAGCTCGTTCGACGTCTCCCTCGATGAAATCAGGGCGGCCCGACGGGGCCGGCCGACCCTGCGCGATTCTCTTATACGGTGAGCTGTCCGTCACCTGTTTCTCAGGACCCTGCAGGGACAGGTCATGTCGGCGCAGGGAAGGGCGTGGGCGCCTTCCTCGCAGTCCTTCCTTTTTTCCGGCCTCTTCCTCTCCCGTCTCTCCGGCAGTCCGGTCCGTGGCTTCGCCAGCTCATTCTTCAGCTCCTCCATTGCATTCTCGCTTGCGGTCGTAGACACACTCTCACCGGCCCGAGGAGCGCTCACCGCATTTAGCATCCTTTTCCCGGGAGGTGGACGAAAGTCGCCCATGGACCGTTCATGTTGGCCTCGCGATAGGGCGGCGAAAGCGATCTCTTTTTTCCCCGAGAAAATAGCTTACCTGTCCGGCAGAGCCTCCCATATCCGACACATTTATTATCAATGATGCGGTAAGGAGCAAAACTAGGCCGAGGTGGCCCAGACCGGTAAGGCGCAAGCCTGGAAAGCTTGTGTCCGCAAGGACTCGGGAGTTCAAATCTCCCCCTCGGCGCTCTGGCCCTTATTAAAATAATGAATATCCCGGTGGCTTGTGCCCTTGGTTGCGCAAGCTTCGACAAGGTGGTTGGATGGGTACTGGATGACCGTAAAACCGGCCAACCCATGAATATTCATACTCATTATCAGTACTACTTTCTAGCTCTGATTGTGCCTATCCTATAGCGTTCCCTCAACCCCTCAAAACCGTAAAACTCCCTAAACACCTTAATTAAGATTAACCCACCCACGCCGATATAGGTGAGGTATATGGCACCTCCGAGGGCGAGGTTAATACCAACCAATACTAGCTGAATCTGATTGTTCATGGTCGAGTATCCCAAGACCTCCTGATGCAGGAACAGGCACGTTAGGGATAGCCCTGAAAAGTAGAAGACCCCTAGACCGATGGCTATCGTGCTAAATTTGTCGTCGAAGTATCCCTGCTTCCTGAATGAGAAACCTCGACGCTCTACGACAAACACCAGGGCAACAATGAGGAAGCCGGCGAAGGTGCCGGTCACCTGGGCGACAAGAGCTATGTAGTTCGCCGCATCGTTAATCGTTTTGATATCGGTATCGAACGAGATGGGGAGCCACAAGATACCAATTGCAATGGCCGGTATCGACACGACAAGGGCGATGACAAATAACCAGTCCCAGGCCCTGATCCAACGACTGACCCTCCCTTCCCCGGCCATGAAATCAAATTAGTTCCGGCACATTATGATCTTTACCTACAGTCAAGTATGACGTGGCACCTTAAAGCTACTTTAAAATTGGTTACTATCTTGCCAATGCCGCACCAACTCATGCCATTGAAGACTGGGACCGCTTGCTGAGATAATTGCATTAACCCTTAAGCGATTCCATGCTCGTGCAAGGTCAAGATCCTGAGCTGGGGACCAAGAGGGCCGTGAGCATGGTGCTGCTGGCGGCGAGCGCTGTGGCGGCCGTGATAGCCGCTATGATGAACAACCTGATTGTCTTCGTCCTGAGCTGCCTCTCCGGGTACCTGCTGATGCTGCCCAGCATGATATCCCGCAGGGTCCGATGGGAATATCCCAACATCTACAACTCCCTCCTGCTGATCCTGGCCTACTTCTCCTTAGTCAGTGGCTCCATATTCATCGCCCTCGGCATTGGCAGCCTGTGGACGGTCATCTCGCAGCTTGCAGCCGGGGCCATGGTAGGGACCATCGGCTTTCTCATCTCCTACGCCATGCTCCGCAGCGAGATCGAGGCCGGCCACATCACTCCCGTCCCGGTCGCGGTCTTCTCCTTCGTCACCGGCTTGGCCCTTGGCGCCCTATGGGAGATCGTGGAGTTCGGCCTGGACGTCGTCCTTTCCTGGAGGCTGCAGACCGGGCTCGACCAGACGATGGCCGACCTGGCTGCGGCCGCGCTGGGGGCGGGGACCGTAGCACTAACGTCGTTGGCTTACATGAGGAACCCCCGGCCTTCTCTTTTCCACCGTCTCCTGGAAAGTGCTTCGGACAAAGCCCCCGGGCTCATGACAAAGAGGGACAATGCCTCGCTTCTGCGAACACTCATCGCCAGGGGAGAGGGGGAGAGGCTGGAGTTCAAGTCGTCCCTGAGGACCAACCTCAGGACCGGGGAGGCCGACAAGAGGATGGAGCACGCCGTGCTGAAGACCATCGCCGCCTTCCTGAACTCCGACGGGGGCACCCTCTTGGTGGGCGTTAAGGACGACGGTTCCATCCTGGGGGTGGACGTCCAGAACTTCGATAATCTCGATAAGTTCTACCTTCACTTCACGAACCTGGTCGGAGAAGGATTGGGGAAGGAGACCTTTCCGTTCGTGGACAGCCGCATGATCGGGATCGACGGAAGGGCGGTCCTGGAGGTACGATGCATCAGAGCCCACTCGCCCGCCTTCCTTACTAATGGCACGAAGGAGGAGTTCTTTGTACGGTCCGGGGCGTCCTCCGTGGAACTCTTGGGACGGGAGATGCTGGAGTATGTGGGGAACCACTTTGACCGATAATCGCCTTAGGGATGAAAAGCCCACAGCCCTCCTGATCCCTGTCACCGAAAGAACTTACTCTGACCTGCTGCCGAGTCATCAATTATAAAATATACCATAAGCCGTCGGGACGAGGAGCACTGGAGGTTATGTTATGAAGGTGAACGCAGATCTGCGGCTAAAGGACGTTCCTGGACAGCTGGTAGGAGCCCTGGAGCCGATCTCCGCGAACGACGGAAACATACGTGGCGTCATACACCACCATGATGACAAGGTCGGGGGGAGGATCGCGGTCAACGTCACCTTCGAACTCCGGTCCGAGCAGGCCCTTGACAAGATCATGTCGGTATGGAAGAAGAGGGATGTCGACGTCGCCAAGATCGACGCGTTCTTCGAGACCTATCCCATCCAGTACCTCATCGTCGGCAATATCCCGACCAAGGAACTGGAGAGCATCACCAAAGCGCTGGAATCGATGGAGAATGTAGCGTCCATCGACGTGCGCTACACCGGCACGGCGAACTCGACGTCACGCGCTGCGCTGGTCACGGGCAAGGCTACGAAGAAGGAGACCCTCACCTCGCTCGAACAGTTCCTCAAACAGCGTTCGGAGAAGCACGATTACATCCTCATAAGGGGGCTGGAGTGAATGAAGGTCGTCATCGCCGGGTTCGGAACGGTGGGGCAGGGCATTGCCGAGGTCATCGGCATGCGCCAGGAGCTGTTCTTGAAGAGCTTCGGGAAGCCCGTGCATATCGTAGGAGCGTTCGACTCGAAGACCTTCGTCAAGAACGCCAAGGGCCTTGACCCCACGGAGCTGGTGGCGCGCAAGAACGCCACCGGAGGGGTGGGCACCAAGGCGGTAGACGGCAGCATCAAGGAGTTCATCGAGGAGTACGATTTCGATACCCTCATCGAGACGACCCCCACCAACATCATTGACTCCGAGCCGGGGTGCACCCATATCATGGCCGCGCTCAACGCCGGGAAGAACGTGGTCACCTCGAACAAAGGGCCGCTGGCCATGAAGTTTCGGGAGCTGTCCAAGGCCGCCGCCAAGAACAAGGTCCAGCTGAGGTATGAGGCCTCGGTGGGCGGGGCCATGCCGGTCATCAACCTCTCCCGCGAACTGCTTAGGGGCGAGGAGATTTACTCCCTGCGGGGAATCCTCAACGGAACCTGCAACTTCATCCTCAACCGCATGAAGGATGAGGGGCTTCCCTTCGACCAGGCGCTCAGGGAAGCGCAGGAGATGGGGATCGCCGAGCGGGACCCCACGTACGACATCGACGGCGTGGACTCGGCGTGCAAGCTGGCGATACTGGCTAACGCGATCTTCAACATGGATGTCACCTACAACGACGTTGTGAGGACCGGGATACGGAGCATCACCGAAGACGCCATCTCCCTGGCGGGGGAGCAGAACAAGGTCATTCGCCTCATCGGCGAGATCAACAACAAGCGTCTCGAGGTGTCGCCCCGCATGGTGCCCAACGGACACCCTCTGGCGATCGGGGGCACCCTCAACATAGTGCAACTCATCACCGACCTGGCCGGCGAGATAACGGTGGTCGGCCGGGGGGCGGGGAGGAAGGAGACCGCGAGCGCCCTGCTCAGCGACCTCCTGGCCATCCTAAGCGACAATCAGGCCAAGGGGCGATGACCTCAGAAAGGGATTGATGCGAACTGCTCCGCCCCATTGGGCGGAATTTCTTTCTTCTCCATCAGACTTGCACCACAACACAGACGGTGTAGCTGCTCGTTGTCTTCCCATCGTTGGAGGGATGATCCCCAGCTTCGTAATATTTAACTACGTACCGCGATATGCATGGTCTGTCACGGAGTAGGTTTCTATGAAGGACGCAGAAAGGGATTTATTTATTAGCGGCTAACGTCGCACTCTACGACACCACATTGAGAGACGGTACCCAGTCAGAGGGTGTGTCTTTCTCCACCGAAGACAAGCTGGATATCGCCAGAAGGCTCGACCAGTTCGGTATGGATTACATCGAAGGAGGTTGGCCTGGCTCCAACCCCAAGGACCAGGCATTCTTCGAGAGCGCCGCCGGCATGAAGTTCGAGCACGCCCGCCTGGTCGCGTTCGGCAGCACCCGCAAGGCTGGGGTAGAGGCGTCGGAGGACCCCAATCTGCGGTCGCTGGTCGCCTCCCGGGCGCCGTGCGTGGCCATCTTCGGCAAGAGCTGGGATCTCCACGTGAAGAACGCGCTGAGAATCCCACTCAGGGAGAATCTCGAACTGATCGCCGACAGCGTGTCCTTCCTGAAGGGGCACGGCCTGGAGGTCGTCTACGACGCCGAACACTTCCTTGACGGTTACAAGGCCAACCCCCGCTACGCGCTCGAGACCCTGACTGTGGCCGCCAACGCCGGCGCAGACTGGCTGGTGCTGTGCGATACCAACGGGGGCTCGCTGCCGCGGGACGTCAAGGCGGCATTCGGAGCGGTGGCCAAGCGCTTCGATCTGCCTCTGGGGATACATGCGCATAACGACGGAGACATGGCGGTGGCCAACTCCCTCACCTCAGTCGAACATGGGGCCATCATGGTGCAGGGGACCATCAACGGCATCGGAGAACGGTGCGGCAACGCCAATCTGTGCTCAATCATCCCCGCGCTCACCCTAAAGATGGGGCGGAAGACCAACATCCCTGATCTCGGCCATCTCACCGCCCTGTCCACATTCGTCAGCGAAACGGCGAACATAGTGGTGGACCCCAAGCTCCCTTACGTCGGGAGGAGCGCATTCGCTCACAAGGGTGGAGTGCATGTCAACGCGGTGATGAAGGATGCCATGACCTACGAGCACATCGACCCCGCCCTGGTCGGCAATGAGCGTCGAGTGCTGGTCTCCGAGCTCGCCGGGACCGCGTCCATACTGGCCAAGATGACGGAGTTCGGCATCGATCCCAAGAAGGAATCGGGGAAGAGGATCCTTGACCGCCTCAAGGAGCTGGAATCTGAGGGCTACCAGTTCGAGGGCGCGGAGGCGTCGTTCGAGCTCCTGGTCCGCCGACTGCAGGACGGCATCAGGCCGCCGTTCCGCCTGGAGGGCTTCAGGATCTTCGTGGACGTCGCCGGCAACAATGTCTCCTCGGAAGCGAGCATCAAGGTGGTCGATTCCACCGGGGCCATGGAGCACACCGCGGCCGACGGCAATGGTCCGGTGAACGCGCTGGACCGAGCGGTCCGCAAGGCCCTGGAGAGCTTCTATCCGGAACTGCGACAGGTGAGGCTGGCGGACTACAAGGTCCGGGTCATCGACAGCAAGGACGCCACCGGGGCAAGGGTCCGCGTGCTCATCCGCTCGACCGACGGGGAACGCTCGTGGACCACTGTGGGGGTGTCCTCGAACGTCATCGAAGCTTCTCTCACTGCCCTGCTGGACAGCATGGAGTACAAGCTCATGAAGGTCGCCAACGGAAGGCACTGACCCTTCGCCCGCAAGGGACCCGAAAACCGGGAGAGAACCAGATGCCCGGCTCCATGCTCGTCCACCGAGCCGGGCAGATGACCCTGGATTGGGGCCGATGGCTCATCCGCCGAAGTGTCGGGATAACAATGTCAGGCACAACCATATATCTCGACAACGACCCTCAACCATTGCATGCCCTATGACGTCAAACTGATATCGCCGGAGGAGCGGGAGACCCTATTCCGCCGCTACGAGCCGAGGTACCTGTACTCGTCCAAGTGCGAGCTCCACGGCACCTGCATCCGTCTACTGACCGATCAGGCGAACACCAACAACTACTGGGAGGATAACTTCTACAGCATGTCGGAGAGCGTTCGCTCCCATGGCCGCCTGGTGGTGCTCAACGATCCGGGACAGGGGACTGGAGTCAGGTACGATCCCCTCACTCGTACGGCGTTCCTATTCAATATCGACTATTATGGCTGGGTTAAGAGCATCGCCCTCGCCCTGGCCAGCGACATCCTGGAGGACCAGCATCGCATCTTCTCGGTGCACGGGGCGGCGCTGGACGTGGCTGGTAAGGGGGTCACCCTTATCGCCCCTTCAAAGTCCGGAAAGACGACCCATTCCTGGGGCCTCTTGCGAATGGCCGACGCCCGGCTGGTCACCGATGACTGGTACTTCGTCCGCATGTCACGCAAGCGACCCTTGGCCTATGGTTCGGAGAAAAACTTCTACGTGGAAGGGGACATCGCCAGCATATGGCCGGAATACCGGGAACTGGTGAATAAAGCGACCTTTGACAACAAGGGAAGGGCCATCGTGAATGTCCGGTGGACGGTCGGCCAGGGCGGTGTCGTGCCCATGACCACGATGTACAAGGTCATCTTCCTTAAGCGGGACAAGGACGATCCCGCGGTAAACAGGCTGATGACGGTGGAGGAGGCGATGACCTACCTTGAGGCGAACAATTTCTGCAACCCTCATCAACTGGTGAGGGACGATCGCAAGCTCGGTCTACGCCGCAACTTCTTCCGTGAGTTCCTGGGGCAATGCGAGGTACACATGGTCAACACCACCGGGCCGCCAGTGGAGGTGCAGGAGGTCATCCGCCACATCGCCTGCGGCGACACGGCATGAGCCAGAGGGACCATGGCTGCCGCCATAACCCGGCTCGAATGAGAGAGAGGAGCCCCCGAAGATTAAAGAAATGGTGGGGAAGTTGGAGAAGGTCCACGGGGACTCCCCACCCTCATATTGAAGAGGGGCTAATAATATTTATGCCCGTTTTTGTGTCCAACCTGCGATATCCGGTCCCTTCCCTCATATGTCCAGACCGAAGGCATCGGCGAACTCTTCCATTTTTCTGAACTCGGCGATGAACCTCGTACCCTTGTCAGTTATGAGATAGGTGGCCCGATCCCCCTCCTGCTCCCTGATAATGAGCCCGGACTCCTCCAATTGGAGGAGGTACTTGGTAAGGCGATCGTGCGAGAGGTTGGCCTTGTACAGGACGTGGGTAACCTTTACCGGCCCATCCTCTGCCACCGCTCTCAGGATGTCAGCGAAGATCCTCCCCTTAGAGCGGTATTTCTGGGAACCTTTCATTTCCCCCTCCTCAGCAGGTACAGCACCACCAGCAGGGAAAGGAAACCGATCAGCTCGAAGGTGCGGCCTGCAACGTGAACGATATCCTCCATGGGGCTGAGCATCAGCAGGACGTGACTCAACAGGATCAGGAAGAACGAGGAGGTGACCCCTAAGGAGTACCAGCTGCGCTTCACCGCCAGATGAATGGCCTGAGCTGTCACTACGATCACCAGTAGGGCCACCAGGACCATCTCCATATATGGGGCGAAGCCGATGAGCGACCCACCGACCTCCATCTGCCCTAGGACTATCAAGCCAGCAATGGCGACCGATGCTTCTCTCAGCCGGGACGCGTACGCGTATACCAGGATGAGTAACGCCAGGATGCTGATGATGTAGTATATCCAGAACCCTACGTCGGCCCCGGACACGTTTTGGGCGTGATGCGCGAACGAAATCCCGACTAGGAAGGTGTAGAACAGGGTGATGCTGTTCACGAACAGAGCGACAGACAACAGGGTGAACGCCAGGAACAACGCATAGAGGGTCTTCTCCCTGATCCACTGATATCCGCGAAGGGCATATACAGCCACGGCCAAGGCCACCAGAGCGGTGATCATCTGGAATGCGGCATCATATGGGAGGAACCAACGGGGCGGGAACATCTGTGCACCTATGTCCTGACCGACAACCGCATGAACGGTATATCATATGAACCATTCGTTCATAACATGAGAAACGAACCGCCCCGTATGGTATTGCACACCACGGCCACAAAATGAGAAAAAGATTAAGCGGGGGGGCTGTTCCCGCCTACCTCTGCTGGCTCGGCTCTGGTCTACCCACCTCGCGGTGGATCCTGAGCCCGGAAGCGATGTTCAGCACCCCCACGATGATCAGGAAAATCCCTATCAACCAGAGCAAGGCCAGTATGCCGGCTCCGGGAAACACCGCGATCAGAATCCCGACGATCAGGGAGAAGAAGCCGGACACCACCAACAGCGTCCGGTTCGAGGTGCCGAAAGTGGCGAAGCCTTTGGGTGCGGCCAGTCCCTCCCCGATCTGCATGATGCCGGTGATTATGGCGAACGCCGCGAACAGATAGATCGCGAACACCGCGGTTATCCCAGGGGCCAGAATTACAATAATTCCCAGGATGATGATGAGTATTCCTTCCACCATGTTCAATGTACGCCAATTCTTACCTGTCGCCTTATCCCTGCTGAACCCCAGCAGCACTATCCCGCTCAGTATGAGCAGCAGGCCGAACATGTACAGGAACAGTGTCAGCGTCACTCCTGGTACAAACAGAAAGGCCAGCCCGAATACCAAGGCGATGATTCCGACCACCACTCGGCCCCACCAGCTCCTCATTCTCTTTCCAGTCGCCATATCAGATCATCTTCCATTCCGAGCTACGACCCGGCTAATCAATACATTTGACTCCATGTATTAATATAATCTACGCTCTTGGAATCTAGGCGCTGTCTTTCTACTGAACTGATGTGTTGCTAGATGCTTCGAGCGAAGTTTCCGTGCGCCGTCACAAATCACATTGACCGCATCCTGTCCATCGTGTCGCCGTCCGGCCTGGCTCCGCGCCGTTCGAGTGGACGAATCGTCCATACGATGCTTTCAGAGATGGGATATACGATGCCCGGGGTGACAGACCTGAGGTGAACAAGTGAAGATAGTCACCAAGACGATGGCCTTGGGGGCCGTGGCCGCCCTGCTGGTAGCGGGAGCGGTCTTGGCATTCGCGCCATCTACGGAAGTATCAGCATCGGACGACACAACGGTCGTCACTGCCGAAAGCACCTCCGCCGATGCGGCCACTCTCAATCTCAGCGTCAACGTGTTGTGCCGCGTCGATGGCGAGAGCATAACCCTCTCTGGGGTCAACGTGACCGTTTACACGGTCAACATCACCGAGGACGGGGACAATGCGACCATCGTCATAGAGAAGGTCGCCGAGGGTCAGACCGATGACGATGGCAACGTGAGCTTCCAGCTTCCCGATGGCGAGTACGCGGTGAGCGCCTCTTATCAGGGCCTGAGAGGGTTCGACTGGGTCAACTTGACCGAGGACCAGATCAGCACCGTGAGGCTCCACGGATGTGACTGGGACATGGATGGGGCGCAGTGCATGCATCCCTTAAGCGGCGACTGCAACCGTTTCCGCGAGCAAGTGCGGGACGACTTGGATGGGGACCGCACTTGCTGTAACCCGAACGACAGTTCGGGTATGCGGTCCGACAATGGCTCCCTGTGGAACCAGGCCTGTGGACTGCTCAAGTAAGGCTGGTTATCGGTACCCTCAGAACCCCTACGCCGGGGGCAGATCTGCCCCCGGTTTTTTCCAACGCTTCCTCACGAGGCGGCAAGACCGTCCAGGCAGCATCTGGTCCCATGCCACGAAAGTAACCTTATCTTTATATGTAATCAAATTTAATTACATATAGAGAATTTATTTAAACGCCTACCGCTGATGCTCCGAGCATGGAGGACCACGACGCAAATGTCGATCCGGTGCGAGCGGAGAAGTGCCGAGATTCCAAGCTCTTCGACCGTTTTCTGCTGATCTATTTCCTCGGCATCGTTGTCGTGTCCTTCTACGTATTGTTCTCGTTCGACTGATCGGTTGGTCCCCCATTCCGGGACCAACTGGTCGGTCGCCTTTCGGCCTTTCTTCGGTCGACCGTTCATGCTTGGCCCGATAGCCGTCCAATACGTGCTGGCTTACCTCGCTAAACGGAGCACACGATTCACTGGATGCTATTGGTAAGAGGGGAGTCGTTCGCCGATTACCCTGCAGCTGTTCAGAGCTTCCTTCAGCATGAGATGATGCATGTAGGTGATGAAGGGGAGGGTCGATAGCACCGCAGATTTTACCTTGTTAACTGAATAGATGAGAATGCTTCGGTTGTCGTCCGTATGGATCATGACCTCCGTTATGTACTTGGTATGCGACCGATCGTTCACCCTGAAGCCGGACCGTATCAGCTTCATTTCTTTGGACGATTTATCGATGGGTTCCATTATGCAGACTTTACCAAGCTGACCGCACACCTGCGGGGCGCCCTCGCCGAATATGCAGGTCACCTTGATCTTCTCGGAAGCCTCGATGATGTCCTTGGTATAATCTCGGATGCTGGTGTGGCGTCTGCTGAAGATAATGGCTTCAGTGTGGGCTCCCTCGAGCACCTCCTTGGTCTTCTGCCTTATGCTCCATTCTCCGTTGATGGAGGTCATGGGGGCGTTATTGATCGACGATTGGTCCCTCAGACGGGACAGTTCCTCCAACACCGCGTTCTCGATCGCTCCGAGCCGTTCATCGATCAGGTATTGTATCTTCTTAGGCTCCACAACCTGATAGGCGAGAGGGGTTCCCACGCTCACGAACACATACCCTTTCTCGGTCATCCCCTTTAAGACATCATAGGTTCGGGAACGTGGAACGCCGCTGACCTCGCTGATCTCACTAACCGTACCCTCGCCCATTTTCATTAGCGCGACGAGGATCATAGCCTCGTACTTGCCGAATCCAAGGTCGTTCAGCTGATGGATGATATCGGCCATTGTCCACTCCGCGTTACCAGCGGGTTCGGTCGATCCCGAGCCTCTCCTCCAAACCCCCTGATCTTGGTTTTATTCACTCTTATAGTGTCAACCATTTTAAGTATTTTTATTCTATTTTAAGGACACGATCGTACGGTGTAAAATGCTGGCATCCATCATGCTTTTTATCCTACCCATGCGTCACAAGAGTGAAAAATAAGTGTGTCATTATTAGAATGACAGAATAGTTATCTATCGGCCAAAACATCCAGTGCCGGACGGGTATGGGATGAGACGCAATCTGGGAGCCATCTTCAAGTTGGTATTCTCGTTGCTCCTGATCGCCCTGACGGTAGTTGCCGCTGATCCATCCGAGCTAGTGGACGCCCTGACCGGCGTGGACGTGTCGCTGATAGCAGTTGTGGTCCTCCTTTACACCCTCAACCTGTTCGTCAAGACCTATCGCTGGGATGTGCTTATCGGCGCCGCCGGGGAGACCGCTCCCTACCGATCCCTCTTTCGTAATTATGCTATCGCCCAGGCCATCAACAACGTGACCCCCGGACGGGTCGCAGGGGAAGCGTCCAAGATCTATGGTGCAAGATCCAACAACGGCATCGAGATGGGCAAAGGCCTGGCCACAGTGGTCGCCGAGCGCGTTATGGACCTTACGCTCCTGATCATCCTGGTCACCGTCGGCCTGGTGGCATTCGCCCACTACCTTGTGGGCAACATGTTCTCTCAGCTGGCTCTGGCCGTGGTCGTGGCAGTCGGACTTAACGTCGCCGTGATCGCCCTCATGGCCAGGCCTGAACTGATCATGGGCATGGCCCGCCGAACCGCCTCTTTTCTCGAACGTCTTCTCGGAGCAAGATGGGGGAGCAAGGCCTCATCGGCCATCTTGAGAGTGAGCGAATCGTTCAACGAGGCACTGCGATCCGGAAGCCTCCAGGATAAGAAGCTACTCGTGAAGGCGGCCGTTCTGACCGTAGCCATCTGGAGCAATGAGATGCTCAGGACCTACCTCATGATCGTCGCCGTTCACGCATCGATCGATCTGTCGGCCATCCTCATCGTCACTGGCCTATCGGCGCTGAGCGCCGTCTTGCTCATAGCCGGCAGCGGGAACGTGGTGGTCTCATCGGTCATCTTGGTCGCCGCCGGCATGACCAGCGGACAGGCCACCTGCGTCGGGCTCCTGAGTGCGATGACTTCGATCTGGATATCGGTCCCCATCGGGCTCGCCGCGCTGGCCATCGGCGGGTCGAGGGCAAAGGATGAGCATGGGGTGGGCAAGAACACAGCGGCCCCGGAGAAGGATAGGTGATGATATGGAGTGTACAGTGGTGCTTCTGTTAAGGAACGAGAAGGACAATGTCGAACCTCTCGTCACATCGATCCTCGATGTGTACGCACGCAATGGCATCGAGGGCGAGGTCCTGTTGGTCGATGATGGCAGCTCGGACGGTTCCTCCGCCCTTTGCGACCGGTTATCCGAGAGAAATAGGTCTGTGAGGGTCGTCCATCATCAGACTAATCTCGGCCGCTCGTTCGCCATCCGTACCGGATTCAGGGAGGCTCTGGGCGATGTTGTCATCATAATGGACGGTGACCGCCAGTACGAGCCCGGAGAGATACCAATGTTCCTCTCCAAGATGAGGGAGGGATATGACGTCGTAAGCGGATGGAGGTATCAGCGGACGGACCCCTTCATCAGGAAGTTCATCTCCAGGACCTATAATCGATTCATAATTCAGAGAAAATACGGGCTGACCATAAAGGATCAGAACAGCGGATTCAAGGCGTTCCGGAAAGAAAAGGCGGCCAATATGGGCTTCGATCCTGAGGGGTACAGGGGCCTCCACCGGTTCATCCTCCCACTGGCAGCATTGAACGGGATGACGATCTGCGAGATCCCCATTGTCCATTATGCCCGGCCAAGCGGGAAGTCATATATCAAGTTCTACACGGTGCCGTTCATCACCCTTCGAGATTACTTCAAGTTCAATCGGGAGCATGCCCAGCAGATCAAGGCCCTTCGCAAGAGCAGGGGGACCGGAGACACCAACTCGACGGCGGGATCGACTTGAAGGCGTTGGTGACAGGGGCCGCCGGATTCATAGGCGGCCACCTGGTGAGGACCTTATTGGAAGACGGATGGGACGTGGTCGGGATCGATAACCTGGATGACTACTATTCAGGGAAGATCCTGCCCGGGGCGGACAGTACACACGGCGATCGCTTCAAGTTCGTGAAAGCGGACATACTGGACCTCGATTCCATCAAAGCCGAGATGCAAGGCGTAGACGTGGTGGCACATATGGCGGCCCAAGCCGGGGTGAGGTTTTCCGTCAGGGATCCCCTGAAGTCGCATATGGTGAATGTCGTGGGGACGCTGAACGTCCTCATCGCCGCTCTGGAGTCGGGAGCAAAGAGGATGGTCAACTCCTCCTCTTCATCGATCTATGGGAACTCGACGAATCAGCGGCCGACAAGGGAAACGGATCGGCCGGCGCCCGTGTCGCCCTATGCCACCAGTAAACTTGCCGCCGAGATCTACTGCAGGCAGTTCTACGACCTTTACGGACTGGACACCGTTTCCCTGCGTTACTTCACCGTATACGGCCCCCGTCAGAGGCCGGACATGGCTATCAGGATTTTTACCGACCGCATCATGAAGGGCCTCCCCCCTCAGATATTCGGGGACGGGGAGCAAACGAGGGACTTCACCTACGTCGACGACGCCGTCCGAGGGATAAAGTCGGCCATGACCGCTCCTGCGCTCAAAGGTGCATCGATCAACATTGCCGGCGGCAGGACGATTACCGTCAACCGCCTGGTGAACGAGCTACTGACCATTTGTGGGCGGAACGATCTCGTCCCCGAACACCTCCCCCCCAAGGCCGGCGACGTCGATCATACCTGGGGGAACATCTCGACGGCGAAACGCCTGCTGGGCTGGGAGCCCACGGTGGGCATCGAAGAGGGGCTGAGGAATTTTGTCTCGTGGTATCGCGTTAGCACGGGCGATCTCAGTGTCGCTGGTGATGAGGCCGAGGCGGACGGCACGAGACATGAGCTGTTGGTCTCCAGGCCGCTGATCACACCATGAGGGCTTAAGGATGGACGAACCGAAGGTAAAGAGGGGAGTTCGAGCAAGGATCGACGGGATGAGGACTAGAGTGTCCTCCTACGGTCCGGGAAGGAAGGTCCTGGTTCTGGTAGCCATCGCCCTCCTGGTATTCACGCCGGTCCTGGTGTTGGAGAAGACGATCATCACCAACGGCGTGGGGTCCGATAACACGGCCCCGGATCTATGGATCTACCGGGCCAGGACGGATACGATCATTCACGGCGGGCTCCTCTACACCGACGTCCGCACCGAAACGCCCCCCCTCATCTGCTACATCATGGTGCCCGCACAGCTGCTGGGAGGCGCGTACGATGACCTCGTGTACCGGGCGTACTTCATGCTCTTCGGCCTCCTGGGAGGGATTCTCCTCTACATCGGCCTCCGTAAGTACGGAGAAAAGGCCGCCTTCGCCATGGCCGCAATGTACGTGGTGATGCCGTTCGGGCTGATCGAAGCCGCGAACGCCGAGGATGAGACCATCGTCGCCTTGACCATCATCATTCCTGCCCTGCTCATGCTGGGACACCGTAACAACTGGGTCTCGGTGGCCACCGGGCTTGGGATATGGACCAAGATGTGGGCGATTCTCCTCCTTCCCGTGCAGCTCATTCACCTAGGTACGTGGAAGGAGAGATTCCTTCATCTCGGCATCATCGCCGCAATAACCGTCGCCGTCGCCGGACCGTTCTACTACCTATGTGGCGACGATTTCCTCTGGTTCATCAGATACTACACCATAGGGGTGCAGGGCAGGACGGCGGAGGGCGCTGGCATCTTCTACTTCCTGAAGGCCGGCGGCCTGGAAGTCCCGAAACAGATCGAACTCGCCATAGTGGCGGTGGCCATCTGTGCCGCCATCTGGATAATGTACCGCAGAAAACTGGGCGTCTGGGAATCGATTACCATCATGTTGGTGGCGTTCTTCGTGACATATCCCAAGATGCACACCGGCTATTGGCTCATGCCCATCACTTTCCTCTTAGCATGGGGGGCGGAAGACATGCGCATCGCTGGCAGATGCTTCCTCTTGTACATACCATGGATGATCGCGGTAGGCTTCGCCCCCGGAGGCTCGGGAAGCGCGGTCTTCACGTTTGACGGCTCATGGATGCTCGGTCTGGTGTTCGCCCTCATCACCAGTGCGATGATGATCGAGACCACCTACCAGGCAATGAAGAGGCGCCCGTTCGTCTCCCGCGAAAAGGAACCTGGAGATGGACGAACCGGGAACGAACGGCAGGGCGTCGTTCGAAAAGGAAAGGAGGTACGAACATGAAGGTCTCGGTGATCGGAGCAGGGTATGTGGGCCTCGTGACCGGCCTTTGTCTGGCGAACCAGGGGAACGAGGTCGTGTGCATCGATGTGGTCGAGAGCAAGGTCGAGATGCTGAACAGGAGGGCCTGCCCGATCTTCGAGAAAGGGCTCGATCGGCTCCTGAACGAGAACATCGACCGAGGCAGGTTCCGTGCCAGCATGGACATGGCCGAGGTGTCGGGCACCGATGTAACATTCATATGCGTCGGTACCCCATCGAAATGCGATGGCTCCCTGGACATCAAATATGCGATATCGGCGGCCAGTGATCTTGGCAGGGCGATAGCGGACAAGACCGATCATCACGTCCTGGTGATGAAGAGCACCCTGCCTCCGGGAACTACCGATGGCATCATCATCCCGGAGGTCGAGCGATCGTCCGGGAAGGTACACGGTCAGGGATTCGGGGTCGCGGTCAACCCTGAGTTCCTGAGGGAAGGCAACGCGATCAACGATTTCTTTCATCCCGACCGAGTTGTCATAGGTTCCCGGGACGCCCGCTCGGTGAACCTGCTCAGGACCCTTTATTCTGAATTGCATGCCCCGTTCGTCGAGGTCTCCCCAGCGGCGGCGGAGATGACCAAGCTGGCGTCGAACGCCTTCCTGGCCGCCCGCATCTCGTTGATCAACGAGATCGGCAACCTGTGCAAGACGGAAGGCATCGACGTCCGGGAGGTCGCTCACGGGATCGGCCTTGACCGGCGGATCGGCCCCCATTTCCTTCATGCCGGATGTGGCTTTGGGGGAAGTTGCTTCCCCAAGGACGTGCAGGGGCTGGCCGCCCTGGCCAGGAAGAACGGGGTCGATCCTGTCCTCCTCGATGGCGTCCTAAGCGTGAACAAGGCCCAGGGGTTGCAGATGGTGAAGCTGCTCGAGCACCATATGGCCATCGCCCAGAGGAATATCGGGGTCCTTGGCCTGGCGTTCAAACCGGACACCGATGATACCCGAGAGGCGGTCTCCCGCAAGGTGGTGAAGGAACTCCTATCCCACGGCGCCAGAGTGATCGCTCACGACTACCAGGCGATGGATGAGTTCCGGAGGGAGTTCCCCCAGGTGGAGTATTCCCCTTCGCCGGAGAAATGCATCCAACGCAGCGACGCCGTCCTCATCCTGACGGAATGGCCCGGCTACGCCGACCCGTCGCTGTACGGCGACAAGCTGGTCATCGACGGTCGCGGGATAGTGCATACGAGCAATTACGAGGGGGTGTGCTGGTGAAGCTCAAAGCGGTCATCCCCGCAGCTGGACTGGGGACCCGATTCCTTCCCTTGACCAAAGGACAGCCGAAGGAGATGCTCCCCATAATCGACAAGCCGATCATCCAGTATGTGGTGGAGGAAGCGGTCGCCGCGGGCATCGACGACATCATCATCGTCACCGGGAAGAACAAGAGGTCGATCGAAGATCATTTCGACCGCTCCCAGGAGCTCGAATCCCTGTCCCATCTCCATGGGCAGGGGGAGGGCCTTGAGGAACTGGAACATCTGATGAGCAGGGTCGATATCCACTATGTGAGGCAAAGAAGCCCTCGGGGCCTTGCTGACGCGGTGTACTGCGCCCGGAAGCACATCGGCGACGAGACGTTCGCGGTCATGCTAGGTGATGTCATTCACCGCTCCGAAGTGCCCGTCATCAGCCAACTGGCTAAAGTTCACGAAGAAACCGGTGGCTCGGTCATTGCCGTCGAACGAATCCCTTGGAAGGATGTCAGGCGATACGGCATTCTGAGAGGCACAAGCGTGCGTCAGGGGCTCATCAAGGTCGAGGACATGGTGGAGAAGCCTCGTCGGGAGGAGGCTCCATCGAACATCGCGG
The DNA here is from genome assembly GCA_033485155.1 of Methanomassiliicoccus sp. NCBI lineage: Archaea > Methanobacteriati > Thermoplasmatota > Thermoplasmata > Methanomassiliicoccales > Methanomassiliicoccaceae > Methanomassiliicoccus > Methanomassiliicoccus sp. The sequence continues at coordinate 12,612 of JAWQJJ010000013.1, read as the reverse complement.
TCGCCGGGACCTACCTGCTCTCACCGACGATCTTCAAGTGCATCGAGCGCACCGAGGCGGGGGTGAACGGCGAGGTCCAGCTCACCGATTCCCTGCGCTTGCTGCTGCAAGAGGAAGATGTGTACGGTTGTGTGATCGAGGGTACCAGGTACGACGTCGGAGACAAGATCGGGTGGATGCAGGCCAATCTCACCCTGACGCTGGCCGACCCCCGATTCTCGGCTGACGCACTGCGGATGATGCAGGGGCTGCTGGACATCTACGGCCATGGCGACACTCCCGGCGATGCTACGGATGCCATGCATCCGGTTGACCGTCCCCGCCCGCCCTGCCCGACAAAGATATCGTGATGCGGCCAGTGCGGCCTCATTTCGTTTCGTCGTGTCCCACCGTGCCTCGGTCGGTCCCTTTGTCCCTCCGGCACGCCCTCTCGCTCAACCTGGACAGTATGGCGCCCACGACCGACAGGGCCGCGCCGATCACAATGGCAAACGCAACCGAGGACGCCAGCTCCCCGGCCTGCGGACCCCCGGCGATGGCGCTGTAGTCCATCGAGCCCATCGTGAGGGTCATGAGCAGAGTGGCCAGGGAGACTCCGATAGCCATGCTCAGGTTCCTGGTGGTGGCCTGTATGCTCGATGCGAGACCGCTCTTCTCCCGAGGAAGGGCGAGCATGAACTCGGTGTTGTTGGGGGTCTGGAACAGGCTGCTGCCGAGCCCCATGCATAGGAAGGCCGCCAGGGTCAAAGGCACGTTGATGGTCATGAACCCCAGGGCCAGAAGGAGCAGGGAGGCTGCCCGCACCAGGTGCCCGGCGGTAGCGTAGGGGCGGAAGCGCACACGATCGTACATCCTGCCCACGAGGGGAGAACCGACCATCATGATCGTGGGAAGGACCATGAAGATGAAACCGACCGTCTCTGGATCGTAATCCAGCACTCCCTCGTAGTAGAACGGACCTAGGATGGTGACCATGTTCAGGGAGATGAAGAACACCGCCATGCTCAACCCCACGAGATCGAAGCGGCCGACCTTGAACACCGAGAGGTCCAGAAGCGGCTCCTTCGCTCTCCGCTCCCATAGCACGAAGAGAGCGGCGGCGATGGCGAAGACGATGAGGTAGGTCCCCGTGGCCGGGGTGAGGCTGCCGGTGTCGGCGAGCATGCCCAACGTCAGCACCAGCGAGGCGATCGTCACTATCCAAAGGACCGAGCCGGGGAGGTCGAGATGGAGGCGGTCCGCCAGCACCTCGTCGACCTTGAGGGCGCGTACGGCCACAGCGGCCGCGATTAGACCGATGGGGACGTTGACCAGGAAGATTGACCGCCAGCCCATGGTACCCACCAATAGGCCGCCGATAACCGGTCCGAGCATGCCTCCCACCGCTACGGTCGAACCGAGAAAACCCATGGCCTTGCCCCTCTCAGTAGGACCGAAGGTCCTGAACACGATGGCCGTGGACACGCTAAATAGCATCGAACCGCCCAGGCCCTGGACGACCCGGAAGGCGATCAGCTGAGGAAGGGTCGAAGAGAGAGCGCAGAGCAGCGAGGATACGGAAAAGACGATCAAGCCTATGTTGAACATCCTTGCCTGCCCGACCCGCTCGGCGATCTTGCCCGATATGATGAGAAAACAGGTCTGAGTCAACAGGTAGCCCGTCACCACCCACTGAGTGTCCGCGACGGCGACATTAAAGTATGAGGTGATGGCTGGCAGGGCGATATTCAACGCCACCGCGTCCAGCACCGACATGAAGACGCCGACCAGGACGATGGACAGAACGAGATACTTTTTTCTTCCCTCTTTCTCGTGGTTCATTTGATACAGGGCCCCCTGATGGCTGGCCCATGATATAGATTATGCAACGCCAACGCCGCTCGAGGTGTAGCTTCATGGGGGGATGAGGTGACGATACAGCCGACACGTCACCGAGCTGAAGCGGCCGATGGAGGGCGACAGGGGCCTCGGGCTGCATCGGCCGTCCTGCCCTTTGCATATCGGCCCCATCGACATTTACGCCCATCATGGGGTGGAAGACCAACGGACATCGATGAGGGACTCGAGGATCACCTGCCCTACTTATGGTCGGCGACGATACTCCCGCACTCCGGGCACCGGAACGGGAAGCTACCATTCCGGTTTAATTTGACCGAACTGATGGGGCCATGCCAGTCGCAGGAGATGCAGTGCGCCGGCCGATCGCCCCTTTTCCACATGTCAACCATCGGCCGAAAATCCTCGTCCAGCACGAAGTTGATGCCCTTACGGTACATCTTGCCGCAGATGGGGCACCTGACGGTGCGACCTTTCTCCCGACCATGGAGCCAAGCGATGATCTCCTGGCAACGGTAGCAATCGTCCATCATGATGAGTGCTTGGGAACAAGGGGGAAATAAAAATTTTGGATGAATCTATAATTGAGATTATTATTATCTCATTTGGTAATGAGCAAGTTCACAACCAAACGATTTTAAACAGAGGATCAATGGTACGGTCAGCGGGGAAGCCCCAGGCAGTGCAACCATACCAAGTCACGCAAATCCCCTAGTCTAACAATACCTCAACCTTTCCTCCGGGGCTTCCCTTTTTATCCTTCCTCTTAGGTCGCTATGAACAAATCCGCTCCAAACTACTGCTCAAGGAGAGGGACTATAGTTACAATGCACATTTATTGTTATCAAAAAAGATATTTAAGTAATATGCGGTAGCCAGCATTTTATATATCGCTCAAGATTTCAGTGGAAATGAAGGGGTTGATGCATCCCATTTTGTAAATGCAAATTAGTGCATTCCCTTTACAGAGATCGCTCTTGAGCTATAAATCATAGATGCTCGACCAGAAACGCTTGCCTCGCCACAGGGCCGATCGGCCATCGGAATCTATTTAAAAGGAGGAGTAGACTATTCTCTTCCCATGGAAGCCATCGAGGAGGCAGGCCATGACTCTTGAAACCAGCAAGCTCTTAGGGGAAATTGGAGCACTCCTCTTGGTGGTCAGCCCCTTCGGAGGCTCGATCGGTAACGCTTTGGGCTTGGTAGGCCTCGTACTCCTGTTGGTCGTGTTCAACGACCTGGCGGAACACTATGGGGACCGGGCCATCTTCAGAAACGTGCTTTGGGGCATCGTCATCTTTGTCGTCGGAGTGGTGATCGCCGCCGCGATCATCAGTATCGCTGCCGCCGGGGCGCTTACGCAGATCGGCCTCCAGATGTCCAGTTGGTCCGATCCGGCCTCTTGGCAGGGAGTGGACTGGAATGGCTTGAACTATAACGCGCTGGCGCCGTACTTCGCAGCGATGATCATAGCCTTGATCATATTGTTCGCAATGACCGTGGTCGCGGCGTTCTACATGAGAAAATCATTCCTCATCCTTTCCCACAGGACCGGTGTCGGTATGTTCGCCACGAGCGGCCTGATATTATTGATCGGAGCAATACTGACTATCGTCCTCATAGGCTTCCTCCTACTGTGGATAGCGATGATACTACTGGCGATAGCGTTCTTCAGATGGAAGATCGAACGGCCAGTGCCGGTTCAGCCCGTCATATCAAATGAGCCTAGCATCCGGCCTCAAGGATAAGGGGTGCCTTATTACTCGACGATGAGGACGGCGTAGAGAGGTGGATGGCCGGGAACTAACATGTCGATGCGAATACACCTGAGGCCGAAAAACGATTCACTTCCGCCATGACCAGTATGGTTAACTCGATTATTGCCTGACGTCCGTCATGAGTCGATTGTCGTACGTTCACTGGAGTTAGATAATAGAAAAAGAGGTCCTCGGGTATCAGCCGGACCGATAAAACCTGAGAGGGTGTTCTGTGGAGGAAACGCTTTCCTGCTGGTTCGGGGATACCTTGGATGACTATTGATTTGCCACGGGCCTATTTAAGTGAACAGAATGAATCGTCAGGAAGGGATATGTAGCTCCGATGGATGACCGCGCTTTCCGCCGATGGCGCCCTGGCAGGTCAACGAACACACTTTGGTTGAATGGCAGGGAGATCGGGGATGTTGGGGAGGCACCGAATCCAATTGTGAACGAGAGGAGAGTCCGGCCCACAACCTCTTGGTGGGAACGAGAGTGGGCCGGAGGACCACTGCTCACGCGTTAGCTCCTGGATGACATCAAAGAGTGATGCAGTGGCCGAAGTCTCATCACAAAAACATTCTACTTGAAAGTTGTGAACGAATACTCCATGGCCAGCACACTCAGGCGTGAAGAGGGGCTACGTATCCTGGCACTTATTAGAAGAAGGGCTTTCGCTGGTTCCCAGCAATTCAGTGATAAAAACTAGGAAACGATGGTCGGAGACAAGATGGGGAGGTTTCAGGGGCAGCGCATTAGTGCAGCATAGGAAATATCGGCCGATAGAGCACAAATTGGAGGTGCTCAAATTGTTGTGTAGAGCATGGAGCCTCCCGATCCGCATCCTTTGAAATAAAAATTCAGTATGGGTTCTGAAGATCTCACAAGCAAGAGTCGAGAGATTCGGGAAGAAAGGGTGGTGATGAATATCAGCGAACTACACTCTACCACCGGATCGGCTGAGTGGAAGACGCCACCATTAATAATTTAATGATAATATATAAATTTCACATTTTTCATTATGAACGGGGATTTGATTGGAGAACAAGAAAAAGCGGTTGATCCTAACTGCTCTGGCACTAGCATCGGCATTCATAGTGATGGTCGCAGCTCTCGCCTACAACCCTCAGAGCGAAGCAACAACCACAAGCAAGCTCTTGACCATTCATGGCACGGTCACAGATGAGAATGGGCATCCTATAGAGAACGCGGAAGTCATTGCTGAATCATCTTCCACAACGACGAACGCGAGCGGCTGGTACTCCTTCTCATACGTATACAATTTCTCAGCGGATCAGAAGGCAATAGTCGCAGCCGTCGACCATGATCGAGTTCGATGGTGCGAGGTAACATATTTCGATGCATCGACCGCATCATCGTTCGAGTTCAACTTCACCCTGGATAGTGAAAAGAATATCACTGTACCCCTTGGCATTATTGTCTCCGCTAGCACGATAGATAACTCGACCCTTCTCAATCTTACACTAGATAAAAAATTGGACATATATGCGGTGCAGAAAATGAGCGGAACTAACAGTATAGAAGTATGGATGTCCTTCAACAATGAAACCGAGTTCAACTTGCAGACGGTGAATTCCACCTCCTTCGTTCTATGCATGAATGCGACCGTTTGTGGCGCATATACCGACGCCGGAGAAATTACCAGTCTGCGCTGCAATCAGTCTGGTCAGATATTCGCGATGCCGATAGGTTGCGATGATATCGATTATAATAAAATCTCCTCGGAGTGCTCCACACTGAATATTCCTTACGGGGAGAACGCTACGGTGAGTGCCATACAATCGGCTTGCGAGACCGACCAGTACTACAGACTTCCCGATTCACCGTTCCTTAGCTTTTCCTTCGATCTCCTGGGGAAGAACGTTACCATTCAGGAATCGAGAATCATGGATCTGAGTGCCTCATTTGTTTTTGACCACTCGAATCACTATCTTATCTCAGTGACCATCGAACCGTTGACAGCCGGATCTCACACCTATAACGCTTACATGGAGAACGGATGTGCCATCCATATTTGGGAGGTTGCACCGCAACAAGGAGATGATCAATAAAAAGAGCCGTCATCTCTCCAAGTCCTTGATTTTCTCGACAAATGGGTTGCACCTAGGCAATGTTCAGGTTAACGAAAAATCTCAATTAACCATTTTGTGTGGGCGTTCCTAACGGCGGTACAAGAAGGTGTTCGTCGAGCGACTTGCCAGGGTGCCCAGGCAAGGTAGTGGCAAGAACTATGTATTGGTAGACGTCAAACGCAATATTGACAGGAGGGTTTCGAATGGGAACGATAGAGGATACCAAACGGAAGGCGGAAGAGGAGAAGTCCAAGGCACAGGCGAAACAGGCGGAGGGGAAGGCCCAGGAGACCGGTGCCAAAGCGATGGAGAAGGTTGCCAAGACCGGAGAGGACATCAAGAAAAAGGTATTGAAGTAGGTTGGACGTTCCGAGATCGTCCAACACTTTGACTTCAATGCAATTTATCTCTCGGGTTCATATTTTGATATTAGACACATATGTCCAAATAATTCGATATTGCTCCTTAGATTGTTTTTAGCATCAAATTGAGGTGTCCGTTCTCCTCGAACCGAATGCAGTTTATTTACTCTTTTTGGCATCTCAAATTGTCCAACACAGCCCGAAATAATTATCCGCCGGGCGGACAATTATCATTGGGGATCTAGTTGGATAGGGTAATGAAGCAAGTAGTCTCATGCGTGGCTCTGGCTCTCGCCATCATTTCGATTTTGGCTGCGTTTCTTTTGTTCTCGCAAGTCTCCTCATCGATACAGCCATTGCTCAGCCTGAGCGTCGTCATCTCCGTGATAGTGATGGTGATCGCGGCCATCGGCATATTCAATTTTTCAACCACGGGTTGGGAGGTCGAAGGCTCGACCTTCGAGTGGATTGTTGCCGCCATCATCTCGCCGTTCACTGCGATATCAATGTACATCCTGGGGGGAAGGAGCAGGGGGCGGGACTAGGGACGGTCCACATAATGGATGATCACTTTCTCCTAATCACATTGTTACCCAATTATTAGAGCTAGATAGTCAAAAATGTACAAAAGTGCTCACGGCAATACTGCCGTGAGCCAGGGGAAGGAGTGGGGGCACTGGGATTAGAGGGTGTCTGCCCAAACTGGCCCAACCAAGCCTTTGTAAAAAACCTAGAAACCCTCATTGAATCCAACCGGAAATGGGTTGCCTCCAACCATGTTCTTAAGACCAAGGGGGCGGCCATTTGAGCGAGGAAATCCCCTTCAACGATTGTTGCGAGGGCTGTCAATACGTAGACGGCGACGGCAAGGAGATCGAAGCGTGCAAGGAGATGACGAAGCGCTGTAAAGGCGACAGTTGCGATTCTTGCCCGCCCTGCAAGCGCTTTGCCGCCTCTACCGGCTTCGTTGACGGCCGGTCGCTAGGGAAGATGCGGCCGAGGTCCGAGAACGGTCATTGTAGGCCGAAGAGCACACGACAGGAGGTGTTAGTATAACCGACACCTCAGCTTGCACCGAAGCATACCTTCGCCTTGAAGCGATGGCTCGTCCTCCTGTCTCGATACCTGTTCCAACGAGGACCGAAGCGGAAGAGGACCAGATCGCGCTTGAACTCTTCATCCTTGAACACGAGGGCGAGGAATCGCTGAGAGAGTACCAAGCCAATCCGACCAAGAAGAGCCTCAAGTTCTGTGAGCTTCCACCACACCAGCGGGAGATCATCGAGCGGGCAAGGCTCGAAGGCCGGGGGAGGTGTTCGATTTGAAGCTCTCCAAGCTGGCCAGCGTTATCGAGGCGGTAGGCGTTCACAAGGTCCGCATACGGAAGATGCATTGCGCTTTCTGTCACGACGAGGCGAGGAAGCTGCATTGCTCTCGTTACAACGGGCATTGGGACCGATGCACGAAGAGACGGTTCGCCGGTCGGGAGGAGAAGAAAGTTCCCTGCCCGGACTTCATCCGGAGGCCGGACGGCCAGGTGTTCAATCCTTCGGAGGATGAATGATGACCGCTCACTCCCTCAACAAGATCGTGTGGCGGTTTGAACTCTTTTTTGTCTTACCTATGAGACTCCTGATACGAGGCGTCCAGCGTCGGTTCAAGGGGCGTGATGCTTGATGGACGAGTCCATTAGCGAAATGCCAGTAGCCTTCCCCTCGCTCAACAAGGACCCCATGAAAGACCCCTGTTATCAGGAGGCGATGGAGGTCTTCAACAGCCTGAGGCGCGAGGGCTTGGATGCGATGGAGATCGGGAAGGTGGTGAACTTCCTGGTGATGCTCTCTCGAAAGAACATTGAAGCCGAGGCTCTTTTGGACCACAAGCCGAAGGTCCAGAGACCAGCAATGTTCGATGACCTCGACCTCAAACAGAGGCTACTCCTCGATGCTTGCATACGGCTGAGCAAGTTCACCGCCGTCGATGTCTTCAGACAAGTTCGGGACGAACATTCAAGATATTTTGAACGGAGGGGTGCGCTCCAGATCGTGCGCTGTTGTCCGTTCGTCCGTCGTGCCGGGACTCTCAACGGTTCTGTTGCCTACTTGCTCACGCCTGAGACCGTCAGAGCCGCAATAGCGGAGGCGAAGGAATGAAGGATATCGTCCTCACGCACTCGGACGGCACCCAGGTAAAGCTGGGTAAGGACGTGGCCACCTGGACCGAGCCTAACGGCCGAGTGGTCAGAGAAGACCGGCCGCTATGGCCTCCTCGGGCGTACGCTGCTAGGCTCATTCGTCAAGGCTTTCACCGGGAGGGATGGGAATGAGGCTCAACCTCGTCTCAACCAAGTCTCAACCTATTCTCAACTACGCTGGCCGTCATGGTCTCAACCATGACACTCAACCACACGGCTCAACCTCCGAAAAGGCTGTCATTTTGATGAGCCAGCAAACTCAACCTCTTTTTTTCACGGCTCAACCCTCAACTCAACCCCTTGAGGAAGCCGTTGAGGGTCGGGGGGTGAATTAGCATCATCACCGTGAAAACCACCCCCCGCCGACGCCAAATTTATGAGCTGTTCGTTGAGGGGCATATACAGGCAGACGTCGCTCGGATACTGGATATCTCCGAGGAAGCGGTAAGAAGACAAAAGAATAAGCTCCTCGATGAGAAGATTTTGAGGCCGATCGACGGCACCGGTTTGTATGAACGGGGGCCGAAAGCAAGGTTCTTTGAGGAGGCAAGGCCGATCTCGGCGAAAGTTGCCGAGGAAGAGGATACTGGCTCAGGGGCTCAACCTAGTCCTCAACCGGTTGACAGACCCCCTGTCATGCCTTCTGCGATCGCCTCAACCTCTCCTCCGGCGTCTATTCGTCTCGAACAGTATGACATCGAAACGCTAGAAGCGCATATGCATGGGCATATCGTCTTTCCTATCACCAAGCTCGGTGAGCAGAAAGTGATCTCCGTTGCCGAGCCGGGGAAGGACGCCATCGAAATTCCCCTGTTTGTAGAGCCGTGCGACCTGGGGGGCGAGGAGGGGTACCATAACAATTGGAGATGGACGACCGAGCTTAGGATACCTGGATGGGATTACTCCGTTGTACTTCAGCTCAGGATCACGCCGAACCTGCGTAATCTGCACGTATACCCGCCTCGCATTCATCTTACGGCCGCTGACATCGACGCCGGGAAGGACTACCCTGTTCACTTCTTCGATAAGGAAGTGTTCGGCGTGCTGGACTTCCTTGAGCGTCATGGCGGCTGGAAGTTCGACCGTATTAGGGGCTGTAGGGTCGGCAAGATGGTCGGGCAAGTGTACTTTGCCTACAGCAATCCTGAACTGCTCAAGCACCTGCCTAAGAACCTTGCTGGCTTCGCCGATCATCCGGGCGTCATCATCGACCATTCTAAGGGAGACACGGAGATCGAGTTCGCTCAGGCCAACATCTCCAACGCTCGTTTCCTCTTGACCGCTAAGGAAAGCCACGACGCGATGGAGGAGGAGCTGGCCGACATACAGGCGAGAATCCAAGCGGAAGAGGAAGAGCTGGACGCCTTACGGCTTCGCGTTCTCGGCCGGTTAAAGGAGACATGGAAAGCGCTCGATAACTTCACCGAGTTCCAGGCCAGGACGATGGAGTATCAGAGGTTGGAGATGCAACGCAAAGGCCAACCACAAGCTCCCAGAGACCCTGCTATCGCTTCGCTGGATGAAGAGGTGATGTTCGGATGATCTCTCCGGTTCGAGCTGTCTCCATTCTGTTGGTCATCGTCGCCTCTCCTCTTTTTCTGGCCCTGGCCATCTGGCACAGGATGAAAAAGCTCTCGGCCCCTCCGACCGAGTTTGTAATCATTCCTCCACTGCCGGGGAGGGATGGGCAGTGAATCGTTCAGTCCTATTCACTCCAGATGGTCCCGATCTCTTCCTTCGTGACCATGTCTCGGAGAGCGGCCACTCTTCCGCCATCGGTAACTGCCGCGATGTTAGGTGCTGTGTTGGCATATTCATTGCCCAAATCATTCACAAGCTCCGCCCTGCGATACAGGTAGTAGATGTGGCTGCTGGCTTCCTGTGGCGTCTCAAAGTCCTTCATTCTGAAAAGATTCGAATCCAAACGTATCGGACCTATTCTTATCACCCCGACGTGGGCGTGCCGACCGCATCCGTATTTGTAACTGTTCCTGGGGTGGTTGCGTGAAGGTCGCTCTCTACGCTAGGGTCTCGACCAACGACCAGGGGCAGAATCCGGAGACGCAGCTCTTCAGGCTTCGTCAGATCGCCCAGGCGAGGGGTTGGGAGGTCTACAAGGAATACATTGACTTCGCCAGCGGAAAGAATCCTAACAGGCCAGCCTTCCAGCGGTTGATGCTGGACGCCAAGGCGGGATGCTTCGGCATCCTCTTTGTAACCAGGGTCGACAGGTTCATGCGGTCGACCAAGAACCTGTTCAACACTCTGGAGGAACTGGACCGGTATCATGTGGTCCTCGAATGCTCCGAGCAGGACATACACACCGGGGGAGCGTTCGGTAAGTTCGTTCTTAGCTTCCTGTCCGGACTAGCGGAGTTCGAGCGGGAACTTACCTTGGAGAGATCGAAGGAAGGGACTGCTCGTGCTCTTGCTGAGGGCAAGCTCTGTCACCGGCCGAAGGGAAGCAAGGACAAGAAGCCGAGGAAGAAACGCTCGGATGCGGGCAAGAAAAAAGGAGTCGTCCGAACCCCACCCCCCCTTTTACCTCAGCCAGCATCGAACGGCGAGGGTGGTGATTCGGCATGAGCAAAAACCATCTCCTTTTAGCTCCGGGAAACGAGGGAGATAGGAGGCGGTCGCCGTGAACTCTTGGGAGCATGTTTGGCTCTCCTTGGTGTTCACTGTCCTGGTGATGCTCTCTCTATCGCTCGTGGTTATCGTTGCCGAACGCTTGAGGAAAAGGAGGCGGTCGACGTGATGGCCGAGGCGAAGAAAGAAACGGTCGTCAAAGTTAAACTGCCGATAGAACAAGAGGCCGCCTTGACCAAGCTGGACCGCATCAAAGGTTGTCATAAGTCTGAAGTCGTCGCTCTCGCCGTCGACCTCTTCCTATCAAGACCAGCGGACGAGATCGTAACGATGGTCCGCCAGTGGAGGGATACGAAGTGATCTCCGAGGCGGAAGAAAGCAAGGTCGTTACCATCCAGATTAGGATCAGTCCGAAACAAGCCGTCAGGCTGGAGAAGTTTTACACGCTTTTAAGGGTCAAGAAGTCCGACCTCGCCGACCTAGCGCTGGAGGAGTTCTTTAGCGTCGGACAAGAGGAGGTGATGAGGAAGATAACGGAGAAAGGACTGTCCGGCCGGATGGGCCGGAAGTGAAACGATTTCTTCTATTTCTGACATGGCTGGCTTCTAACCAGTTTTAAACTTAAGGGGGCCCGTTCCCGTAAGTATCGCCTTTGATTGTGCCGTGTCCAACGATGATCGTACGTTGCTGATAATAGTTAGTCCAGAAAACGAGGAGTCATTGGATGCAGGATCTCTTTGTTCAACCTCAAGATCTACAGCCGATTTTGTAGCCTTAATTAAGTCGAATAACATCCTCGAAGCCTCCGATTCGATTCCGGTCAAGTGCACCTGCCATGATTTATACGACCCATCTGAAGATATCATAAGCTGGACAGTCTCAATCATGCCCGAAAGGTCGAGTTCATTTATCTTCAAACCAGGTCGATGATAGGTGTTAGTTTGAACGACCTTCATTTTCTTTGGAGCCGATTGGGCTCGATCAATCTCCTGATTCGGAGCTATGGCGCCGACTGGGTTATTACTTAATGTTTCTTTGATATTCTTTACATCATCCATCAAACTGACCATTCGTGCCATGAACGCCTTGTCAAGATTGCCTGATGTGCCAGCGCTCATCTGCTTCTCTGCCCACTCCTTGAATTTTCTACCATTCAACGCTTGTCTTATGGGGTTGTCGATTATTTTGCCAGGAGCACCTATGATTTCACTTACTTGTTTTTGAAGTTCTTTTTTACCAGCATCACATGAAGGAAGATCAGTTCCAAAATATACCGTTCTCATATCCCTGATATCAAATGGAATATTTTTTCCAAAAGGACTTATCATCTGAATGACGGGCAAATCAGTCATATGGCGAATGGCCAGTTCATAAAAGACATTTGGGTTGTGGAATGATAAATCCGCTAACACCAACTCGCAAGTTAGAAGCTTATCAATGACTTGACCAGTTATCATGCCAGGATTAGGTAAGGTATCAGACCTTTCAACATCATAACCAAGAGGCTTGACCACTGGCTCTATAACGTATTCCAATGTCAGGTTAGCATGTTGCCTAGTCTCTGTGCCATTCTCTCCTATAGGGCAAATCACGAAACAAGTTGGAATCTCAATCCCCTCGAACTTATCGAGTTACATTTTTTAAAAGAAACTGTTCCCTTCGAGCTTTCTTCCCTACCCAGAATAATTCCTTGAATAATGCAGCTCTATAGTACCTATAGGAAGGTGAAATTATTCAACGGTCGTTCATCTGGCTCGATACCACTTTTTCATATAGGTTTG
>JAWQJJ010000012.1 GCA_033485155.1 Methanomassiliicoccus sp. | reverse complement strand
CATCTATTCACAAGGACGCATGGATCAAGGATGTAGACAGCAAGCTGAGCGGAGCATCATACCCGATGGACCGCAGCGTTGCCGAGCAGAAGCTCAAGGGCTTGAACATCGACGGCGACGACGCCACTAAGTTCTTCGGCAACATGGCGTGGCCGGCGAGCAGCCACGATGATCTCGTAGACAAGTTGCAGCGGGCAAAGGTGGGCGGAGCGGCGCCGGAGCATAACCCGGCTAAGAACACGCCTACGCGGACTGCTTAAGACGTTCAAAGTTTTAAAAAACCAAACCCCTTTCTAATTTTTTTTTAGCTCGATGTTTGGCAAAGATGCGGAAGCGCGAAGGATCTGAGGTCTGGCCCGTGGTCAGGTCTCTAGGAACGACACCATGGATTGTGGTAGCCGGGCTATCCTCATTCAGTAAGTTGCTCCTGACCATGGCTGCTCATTGCTTTGCTAAAGTACCTTTCGCGAAAGCCTTAGCCGCGGCTAGCTCAGTAGCATCAGGATGCCCTAATGTCATGTTGCGCAACTTCCCGAACATTTGTACCATGGGGTCATCGCTGCTAAGACATTTCCGTGCTACATTTTCTGCAAGTTCGCCCCTACAATCAAAGGTTTTTACCACGACTACACCAGCGGTCGCATCCTGCACATTTTGATGAATGCTTTTAACCAGACCTTCTGATCCGGGCATTACTTCTGGTTCAGGGAATGATGCATGGGTATAGAACAACGCCACCCTCTTACCCTTGGCTTTTTCTAAGAATGCCATGGCCAAGGGTGGCACGTTGAACGAATAAATGGGGAAGCCGACGAACGAGAGTTCGTAGCCATCCAAGCTACTCACCTGATCCATAGGTTTAATCTCCCTTTCCCCTTCGATCTCTCCATAAATCGCATCGGCCACCTTCTTAGTATTCCCAGTAACGGACATATAGGTTACGAGAATGGTCACTCTTTATCCTCCATATTGAAATAGGATTCTCCTTGTTAATAAATCAATCATCGTTCTATTCCAGGCTACTTGGTCGATGAAGATTATCGACTGGCCACGCTTCCTGCATAAACCTTCTCCTGAGGGCTTCGCCGCCCCTGCGGGCGGCCTCCGGTGAGATCTCCAACGAGTGTGAGTTGGAGATCCATAGGCGATATACTCAGGTGGCCGGCCAGGACTTCACGTTGACTATGATCAATCAGTCTTACAAAGGGCCGGTTAACGTTGGTAGGTAGATACCTACGACCGCGGTCAGGATCCAGATGAGGATTGCTGTTAGCAGGGCCTTTAGCCATCCAATCTTATACAATACCTTCAGGGCAAGAAGCCAGAATATGCCAGCGATAACTGCGGCCAGTAGGCCATTGCCTAGGAGGAAGTATGCGATGATATAGATTATTGTACCGATGAGCGCTGCCAGGAACGCGGTCATTAGTCCCTCCCTCTCTCCGGTCAACTTCGCCACCACATAGATGACTATGGTGCTGATGATCAGGGCTAGCACGAAACCCACGACTGAACCTAATGCAATATCTGTCATGGCATTATGATTTGACCCAGTTTTATTTAATATCAGTCGAAAGACGAGTGGACCGCTCGAGCAATCATCATCCGGACCTATCCGCAATGGAGGTAGGCCGCCCACATATGGTAGATGCGATTGCCGACGAAATCATCCGTCCCCATCGAGTCTAGTATGTCAGCCTAGATCCAGGCCCCGAGGTTCGTTGTTGTTGGTACTATAGACAACAAGTGGGAGATGGAGGCCTCTTACCCTAGTGATCTATATTAACACCGCGTAACGTCTAATCATTATGAACAAAGATGAGGTGAAAGGGAAGGGAAAACAAATCGAGGGACAGATCCGTGAAGGAGTTGGCAAATTGACGGGTAATAAAACGAAACAGGCCAAAGGCAAGGTCGAGCAGGTCGAAGGTAAAGCTCAACAGGAAATCGGAAAAATAAAGAGAAAGTCCGAATGATGGCCGGAAGTTAGCAAAATTTGCAATCCCCAATATTTTCATGGGGAGTATATACTCTTGTGTCCGGATTGATTAGTGGTCAGAACTCCCGCTCAATCTCTGTAAGCCGGACTCAATGACCAAACACCCTGGATTGGTTTTCGGAGAATCTCCTGTGACGAGAATCACACATGCTGCCGGATGGGGTCAGGTCCGCCGACCTATAAGTTAATATTACGGTGGAGGTGCATAGTATGTAAAAGCAAAGAAGGGGAACGAAGCGATGGTGAAGTATGGACCAATGCAATTGTTGGTGATCGGATTTCCGGGGAACGAATTCTCTGGTGAGATAGTACCAGCCATAAAAGATGTACGAGAGAAAGGCCTCATTCGTTTGATCGATTATGCCTTCGTGGGAAAGGCGGATGATAGCGTCAACATGCTTACTTTAGAAGATATCAACCTCGGACCGGCGGAGTTCAAGCCATTAGGATCGGTCGTCGGTGGATTGATCGGCATTGGATCCGGGGGAAGGAGAGGAGTCAAGGCCTTTACGGATTTGGGTATGGAAGTTGCGAACGATAGGATCTATGGTCTTGCCCAGAACGATATCGATGAGATCATCGACTCGATCCCCAATAACAGTTCATGCCTATTTGCGATCATCGAACACCTCTGGGCCAAGGACATCAAGCAAGCGGTGGTCGATTCCAATGGGATCGTCTTCATCCAGGGGATGCTGCCCCCGGAGCTTTTCGTGAGTGCCGGTGAAGTCATACCAATGCCGGTCGGTGATTAAAGGAGGCCTGTTAGCCGCGGATGTTTTAGATGGGGAGTTGAGGGACGTGGGCGTTCACTCGTTTTAGTGCCTCGCCTCTGCAATTCGGATTGTTTGCGCTTGGCGACCGATCTCGTGGAAATAATCTAGTCGTTTACATTCTAGAAGGCCACGCCCTGTAGCAGGGTAACGAACAACAATCTGGATTGTTGTTCTATCAATCTGATAGAAGTACGGTCATTGCGATCATGGAGTATACTCAGGATGTTCCAGTCATTAGCTAACGAGAGGCAGGCGCGATACCAGTTAGTGTTCAATAACTGCACGAACAGGATGGCGTCATCTGGGTCTCTATGTCTGGAAGTAGGACGGGCGCACCATAATCTGATTTATCAAATGGCTTGCACGATTCCTCGGACGGCTTCAGAAACGTCTCCTTCTTGATAGTTGCTTATGCAAGGCCTACGGTCTCAAGCATTCGATCGCTCTTACAAGCTGCATTGGCAGGAGATCGAGAGGTCCCAGAGCAAGAACCGATCTCCGAGGCGTGGTTGGCTGGCAGTCAAGGTAGAGATGTATGGTTTGACGCCCGAGGGCCGTCGTGCCGTTAAGGGGGCCGTGGACTGAGGCGAACCTCATTGGCCGGTATGGGGCAGTGAGGAGTGGAGCAAAGAATAGAATGGCAATCTCAAAAAGAGTGATCTGGTCTGCCTGGTCAGAAAGGAAGAGAGCGTAGATGTCAATTCCGATCATGCAAAGCATCAATCCAATCGACGTGATCTTCATGCTTAACGGATAATCGACCCTGGCCTCGAAGAGCGGTCCACTCCCCACAAATGCTCCGCTTGAATCCATGGGACAATGTGACTGGATTATGGCATTTATATCATCATGCGATTGAATAAGATAGACGGTTGTTTGGGGAGGGGAAGTGAAAATGCGAAAGTATAATCCCAACACAACGAACCATGATAGATTGTTTAAAAGCATCGATCACTATCCCCTTAGTAGGTCATTTTCCATGAGAAATAAGGGGGTCTAAAAATTAAGATTTCTTGAATATGGAAAGGTGATAGAAGCCCAATATTCAGAAACTATTGGTGGGGAAGTTGGAGAAGGTCGGGCTTCTACTAAAACTGAGATATTACAATAATATTTGAACATTAACATGTAATTGTAAGCAATGATCATCATATCGTTTTAACTCTTAACTGCATTTTAACTCACATTTTATCTCAGTTTTTTAGATAGCCAGATGTTAGGAGTTTGGTTAAAAAGTTAAATTAGGTGGGAAAAAAGAGAATGAGGACAGAGCGACAATAAACACAGCATCATGGCACCTTTCCCCCATGGAGTATATATTGACCGCCTGGTTTTCAGAAAAAGGGAAAGAGGTTTGTCCAGTAGCACCCAGGAACACGAGGGCTTGTTATTGAAATTATCTTCTGACCATCTGGCTCGATGTCGTGGCGATACCCTCCGGGCCCGCTCTTATCCATGCCGTGTTACGCTACTACTCTATCACCCATAATGTCGGCTTTGGACAATGTCTCGTTCAACTCCCATCAGTGTCAGGACCGAGGGTTTTTTCCTTAGTGATTAATTAATATGCAAACTATTCACCCTCGTGAGTCCCGAGATGCATTACAAGGGCCAGAGGATGCCATTCAAGGATATTGATGGCGGATTGAAGTCCTTGGCAAGGGCCGCATACCACGAATGTTTGAGAAGGGCGTTCTCCAAGCTTCCAGCCGATAGGCAGAAGCTTATGTTGGAACAGCAGACGCCCGTGGGGAAGAACACTTTCCGGGACGAGCTGGATTACTATGATCCAGAGGTAAGCCCCTTTGTTCATGATGTTAATTTTTGGATCTCCCAGATATTGGACGCATATCAGCAGGATCTCTGGTTGGATGGCGAGCCTGATCAATCGACTACGGACATACCGGAAAAGGCTAGAGCCATGGTACGGAACCACAGGGGACTGACACAGGGGGAGATGAACATCGAGATCATCGACGCGGTCAATAGACTATACAACAACTGTTTCAGCGGGCAGCCATCCCTCGTCAATATGGAGCCCATCGGCTGCACGATAAAAATGACCTATCCGGACAGGAACGCGATACTGTATTTTGACAAATTGATCGATGAGTACTCTCAGGCGAAGGCCGCCTTGCTGAAGGAGCGGTTGTCCAGCTTCGAAGAATCGGCAGCCATCTTTGAGAACCTGGGTTGGAACATTGAAGCTCAGCGCATGCGTCAGAAAAAGATGGTCGCATCTATGCTGGTGGGGCAGGAGAAGGAGATCTCACGGTTGAGGGATATTGTCCATATGCCGGCAGGAGGCCCCAAGGGTCTCGACGATCATGGGCCCTAGGGGACGCATAGGTCATTGTCATTCACAGTTGTTCCATCGAGCGCCATAGGTTTTTATTGTTCTCACCCTGAACCTGACCAATCGTAGAAATAACAAGAAAAAATGAAAGAGGTTTGCCACTGCTCAGCTCATAACGGTGAAGGTCGTGGTCGCGTCCGTATAGTTGCCGGCATTGTCTATCGCTCTCACCGTGACAGTATGGTCGCCATTGACCAGAGAGTACACGGTCGTGTAACTGGTCTGCCCTGATGACAGCTGAACCCACGAGCCTCCATCCCTCACGATCTGATAGTACGCTATTCCGGAGGCATCGCTCGCCGTCCAGGAGATCGTGGGGTGCGTGGCGGTGGTGGTCGATCCGCTTACCGGTGACGTGATGGTAAGCGTCGGCGCGGTCTTATCGACGGCGGCGATAGACACGGTGAACGTCACCGTGGCATCCTTGTAGTTGCCGGCGTTGTCCACTGCCCTCACCGTCATCGTATGACCTCCCTGCGACAGCGAGTTCACCGTGGTGTAACTGGTCTGCGAAGAGGACAGCTGAACCCACGAGCCTCCATCACGAACGATCTGGAAGTAGGCGATGCCGGAAGCATCGCTCGCCGTCCACGAGATCGTGGGATGCGTGGCGGTGGTGGTCGCGCCGTTGGATGGCGAGACGATCATCAACGACGGTGCAGTGGTGTCCGCGGAAGCGGTCGAGACCGAGAAGACTACGGTGGCGTCCTTGTAGTTGCCGACAGTGTCCACCGCTCTAACGGTGACGGTGTGCGAGCCGCCGGCCAGCGAGTTCACCGTGGTGTAACTGGTCTGTGATGAGGACAGCTGAACCCACGAGCCTCCATCACGTACGATCTGGAAGTAGGCGATGCCGGAGGCATCGCTCGCCGTCCACGAGATCGTGGGATGCGTGGCGGTGGTGGTCGATCCGCTCACCGGCGACGTGATGGTAAGCGTCGGCGCGGTCGTGTCAGTGGAGCTGCTTGGATTGACAATATTGCCAGTGACGACATTGCCTACGCACGACGGGTTCACATAGACCCCTACACTCGTGGTGCAGTGGATCGTGTTGCCAGAGATGACGTTACTGTTGCTCGATTTCAAGATGTAGATGCCGTTGACGCTCAAGCTGGTTATGTTATTGCCGGAGATGGTATTGCCATTGCTCGACGTGCATAGGTGGATGCCTTCACCCGAGCTGCTGGTAATGGATACGGTATTCCCCGATATCCGGTTGTTGCTTGCCACCACCAGGTAGATGCCATTGCTCACCGAGCAGCTAATGACGTTATTGGATATGTCATTATTATTGGATGAGTACAAGTGGATGGCCATACCTGTGCTGGCACCACTGATGGCGATGTTGTTGCCAGTGATGCTGTTATAGCCGCCGTATGCAACCAGGATGCCATCGTTCGCGGTTCCGCTGATGGTATTGCCGGTGATGGTAACATGCGATGCTCCGGAGATCTCGATCCCCGCGCCCACGTTGTATGAATCGGACACATAGCTTGTTCCGCTTACTGTGCAACCGCTTATGGTGACGTACAACGTGGTGTTGCCAAGGTAGATGCCATTCCCCTTTACGCCACTGATGCTCAATCCTGAGATGACGTAAGGGTTCGATGCCGATCCGTCACCTCTCCAACCGCCCGCATTGGCCTGGCTCATCAGGTCGGCATTCCCGTTTATCCTAATGGCGCCAGACGATGTCGCGGCGTCGATCGTCGGTGAGACCAGCACGGCGAGCGATGCGGTCCCGATCATGATCACTAAAGCTAGCGCTAATCCTCGTCTAATGCCTATTCCCATCACCTCTTTATGTAATCATTTTCAAGAACGCCACGTAAAGTGTGACGCCCCGAATTGAATTCCAATAGAAGCCATCTATAATAATTGTTTTCTTAATAACCTACAATATGATTATCGTGTTATAGCATTCTTCTTTGACAATAAAAATAAAATTGAATTATATTATCACTTTCGCATCACCGCGCATGGAGGACCACGGCGCGATCAGATCCGAACGATATCACATGGTCCACCTCGTTCAGCGCTGGGAAGTCGGCAGTCACCCTACTCCCGTCCCCACCACGCCCTTATTGCCAGCACGGTAGATCTGGTTCCAGAACTCGTTCCGCTCTATTGCCAGGGCGGTTTGGCTGGCAAAGGCTTCGATCAACCGCTCCTGCTCCAACTTGATTATTCCGTCCTGCTCCTGAGGTTTGATGCCCATGACCCCGACCACCCCGCTGGATGTGCGGAGGGGATAGTATTTCAATGAGGCGGACGCCAGCGTGTCGGTGTCCTTTCCCGAGGCGATTCCATTCTTGTATGTCCACGATGCTGCGGTCATCTCCTTCTCGTCCAGGTCCAGACCGCCGTCGGCCAAGGCCACTCCCAGATGACTGCCCACCGGTAGCAGATATGCGGACAGACAGTGACAGGATCGCTTGATATGTCCGCTCACGATCTCAAACGCTCGCTGGATATCGTTCGCGCTGGCTAGGTCGACGCTCAGTGCGTACAGTGCGGAGGTATACTCCTCCCTTCTCTGGGCAGCCGAGGCATTGTCCTTGGACCTTACCACCAGCAGGCTTATGACCACCCCTACGAACAGGAAGGCGGCGAAGGTGATCAGGTATTCAGTATCTCCGATACGGAAACTGATGTATGGGGACACAAAGAAGAAATCAAAGGCCAGGACGCTCACCGCTGCGGTGAAGATGGCTGGCCAGAGGCCCCAAGTGACCGCGGCGACCACCACCCCGATCAGGTACAGCATGACCAGATTGGTCGGCGACAGATAGTGCTTGGCGAAGTAATCGATGATCGTCAGCAACAGCACCAGCCATATACTGTAAAAGTAATGGTTCTTGATCGGTCGCACCTTGGGCAGTTCCCAACGCTTACCATCCTCGGTCTCTTGTTCGCCGATGTCGGTGATGATGAGGATATCTATCGGCCCACTGAGGCTGACGATCTGACTGGCTACCGATCCGAAGGCCAGCTCCTGCCACCACGGCCGGGGCGGCCGCCCTACGATGATCCGGATGACGTTGTTCTTGCGGGCGAAGCGTACGACCTCCTCGGCGATGGACACGCCAAAGCTAGTGGCCGTTTTCGCGCCCATCTTCGCCGCAAGCTCCAAACTGCGCATGGCCTCCATGCGGTCCTTGCGCGACAGCCGACTGTGGGCAGGTGTCTCCACATAAATGGCATACCATTCGGCCTTCAGTTCGTCCGCCAGCCGGCGACCCGTACGTATCAGTCGTTCGTTCAGCACCCTGCTGTTGCCGATGCACACCAGCAGGGTCTCTGCCACGGGCCAAGGTCCGGGGATGGACCGGATCTTCATGTACTCGAGCATCTGCTCGTCCACATGCTCGGCTGCTCTGCGGAAGGTCATCTCCCGGAGCGCGATGAGATTGCCCTCGTTGAAAAAGTTCTCGACCGCGATCGCCGCTTGAGGAGGGATGTAGACCTTCCCCTCACGGAACCGCTGCATGAGCTCGTCGGGCGGGACGTCCACGATCTTAATCTCGTCCGCCTCGTCCAGCACCGAGTCGGGTATAGTCTCGCGAACCTTTACCCCGGTGATCTGGGCGACCGCATCGTTCATGCTGTCGAGGTGCTGGACGTTGAGGGTGGTGTACACATCGATACCCGCCTCCAGCATCTCTTGGACGTCCTGGTATCGCTTGGTGTGGCGCGAGCCTGGAGCATTGGAGTGGGCAAGCTCGTCCACCAGCACGAGATGGGGCCGTCTTGATAGCACCACATCGACGTCCGGTTCTTTCAGTCGCATCCCATGATACTCGCTGACCTTGGGCAGCAGGACCTCCAGGCCGACGAGGAGCGCCTCAGTCTCCTTACGCCCATGAGACTCCAACAATGCCACCACGACGTCGGTCCCTCGGTCCTTGCGGTGGTGGGCGTCCTCCAGCATGGCATAGGTCTTGCCGACGCCCGCCGAGTACCCGAGGAACACTTTCAGCTTTCCCCGCGACCGCTTCCTCTCCTCCTTGGTCACCTGCTTGAGCAGCTCGTCAGGGTTCGGTCGTTCGTCTCCCATTGTTCTCAGCCCCCCATCATAAGGAACTCGACTATCGGCCCCAATGCCAATGTGAGGAAATAGCTGAGCGCACCCAGTAGGACCACGATCCCGAGGAGCCAGAAGATGAAGAGCGGGGTATGAGTGGGCAGCGAGCCCGGGCTCGGAGGCACGATCTTCTTCTCACTCAACGCGCCGGCTAAAGCCAGGGTCAGCACCATGATTGGGTACCGGCCCAGGAGCATAATGATGGCTAGGATGTAGTTGTAGAAAGGGGTGCTTGCGGTAAGGCCGGCGAACGCGCTGCCATTGTTGTTCCCCGCCGATGTGAAGGCATACAGGATCTCGGTGAACCCATGGGGACCGGGGTTGAGGGGTCCCACCCTTCCCTCGGGCATCATCACCGCGATCGCGGTCCCCACCAGAATGACTACGATCGGTAGCAGGATGACGATCGTACAGAGCTTCATCTCATATGGTCCAATCTTCTTGCCGAGGTAATCGGGCATCCTGCCGATCATCAGACCAGCGATGAAGACTGCGATAAGGACGAAGACCAGCATCCCATAGAGGCCGGAGCCGACTCCACCGAAGGCCACCTCCCCGAACTGCATCAGCATTAGGGGCGACAGCCCTCCGAGAGCGGTGTACGAATCATGCATGGAATCCACCGCCCCGCACGACGTGGCGGTGGTGGCAGCGGCGAATGTGCACGAGGGCACCACCCCAAACCTTGCTTCCTTGCCCTCCATGTTGCCGCCGGGCTGGAACTCGGTTGCTATCTGAGAGACCCCCATCTTTCCCAGCGCGGGGTTACCGCCCTCCTCAGCCCAGATAGCCAGGCCAAGGAATGCGGCCAGAATCACGAACATCACCACCAGGAGCGCCAATCCCTGCCTGCGATCCTTGACCATCTCCCCGAAGGCGAAGACGACTCCCACCGGTATGAGCAGGAGAGCAAAGATCTCCAGTAGATTGGACAAGGGCGTGGGATTCTCGAAGGGGTGGGCGGAGTTGGTGTTGAAGAACCCGCCCCCGTTCGTTCCGAGCATCTTGATCGCCTCCTGGGATGCCACCGGACCGACCGGGATGGTTTGCACGGTGATGAGATCACCTGCCGAATCGGTCACCGGCTGCAGAAGATGCGCGGAGATGGGGCCATCTAACGTCTGCACGCTGCCCTGGGAGACCAATATGAGGGCGAGCACGAAGGAGAGCGGCAGAAGAATGAGCGTTGCTCGGGTAACGTCCTTCCAGAAGTTGCCCAGGTCCTTGGTCGTCCTCTGCCTGATGCCTCGTATCAATGCCATCAGCACCGCCAACCCGCTGGCCGCCGAGAGGAAGTTCTGAACGGTGAGGCCGACCATCTGGGTGAAGTAGCTCATGGTCGTCTCCCCGGCATAGGACTGCCAGTTGGTGTTGGTGGTGAAGCTGACGGCGGTGTTGAAAGCGGTATCGAGGGACACCGGGCCGTTATTCTGGGGATTGAATGGCAGAAAGGGCTGCAGCAAGATAACGCACATCAGGAAGAGTATGCCGATGAGGTTGAACAACAGCAAGGCGAATGCGTAAGTCTTCCAGCTCATCCCTTCATTCCCGACCTTCGGCCACTTGAATAGCCGAGTCTCGATCTTACCGAGGGATCGGGTAATCCTACCTGGTCGCTCATCATAGATGGTGGTGAAAAGCCGTCCGATCAACCAGGCCGCTATGATCAGTATGATCGCGAGGAATGAGAGGAACAACCAATCGTATGTCGTCATTCCCAGCACCCTCTCGTCAGTGGTCTGGACTGACCTCACAGTGGCACCGTCGACTTCCCCGCCCTGGGCCTGCAATCCATCCAAGGCCAGGTTTAATTGCAGGACGTTGACCGTCCTCTCCCCCAGTATGCCTAGCTGGCGATCATCGGTGTTCTGGTCGATCAAAGCCTGGACGGCCTCCTCGCTCAGGTGGCGCTCCCTCGCTACCCTCGATAGCTGATATTCCGCGCTGGCTACGCTGATGTCGGGGTCTAGCCCGCTGCCGGAGGAGGTGACCAGGTCTGATGGGATCGGTTCGGTATTATTCGGATCTACAGCGTGCAGCGCATCGATCCTGGCCTGGGCGACATCAACGAGCTTGGTGTTGTTGTTGGCATAATTGGACCCGCTGGATAAGGATGCGTTGTACTCGAACGATGGTGTAGCCGACGGTCGTCCCCAGAAATACTTGGGATCGCTGAACGGTTGACCGATCAGCTCCGAGCCCACCACGGTGCCGTTGTCCACGATCTGCGAGCCATTTGCCTGGTGTGGAAATAGGACCTGGGCCACGCCGGTGACCAATAACGGGTAGACGATGCCCGTGATGAGCACCAGGATGAGGAACAAGGATATGGCGGCCCTCGTCTGCTTCCTCAATGCCCCAGTGGCGGATCGTGCAAGCCCAGAGATCCTGCTTACGAGATCCTTTCCTTTCAAATCGCTTTTCATAATTCAGGCCCCCAGGCCCAGAGCGACCAGCACGATATCGATTAGCTTTATCCCGATAAACGGCACGATCAATCCGCCCAGCCCGTATATCAGCAGGTTTGTGCGCAGGGACTCCGAGGCGGTCAGGGGGCGGTACTTGACCCCCTTTAGCGCAAGAGGGATGAGCAGGACGATGGTTATCGCATTGAAGATGACCGCAGATAGAATGGCCGCGTGCAGCCCCATGAAGTTCAGCTCATCGAGCGCAGGGTAGATGCTGACAAAAGCCGCCGGCACGATCGCGAAATACTTGGCGACGTCGTTGGTGATGCTAAAAGTGGTCAGCGCCCCTCTGGTCATCAATAGCTGCTTGCCGGTCTCCACCACCTCGATGAGCTTGGTCGGGTCGCTGTCCAAATCGACCATGTTCGCAGC
Organism: Methanomassiliicoccus sp.; assembly: GCA_033485155.1. Taxonomy (NCBI): domain Archaea; kingdom Methanobacteriati; phylum Thermoplasmatota; class Thermoplasmata; order Methanomassiliicoccales; family Methanomassiliicoccaceae; genus Methanomassiliicoccus; species Methanomassiliicoccus sp. The sequence continues at coordinate 26,511 of JAWQJJ010000012.1, read as the reverse complement.
CTCCCGGGCGGGCTGCGTACCACTGTTCATGGCCACGGCCACATCCGCCTGGGCTAGAGCGGGGGCGTCGTTGGTACCGTCCCCGGTCATTGCCACCAAGCGCCCCTCGGCCTGGTACCTGCGAATGAGCTGTAGCTTATTCTCCGGCGTCGCCTCGGCCAAGAAATCGTCCACTCCCGCTTCTGCCGCGATGGCCGCCGCGGTCAGTTTGTTGTCGCCGGTGATCATCACTGTCTTGATGCCCATACGGCGGAGCTGGGCGAACCTCTCCTTCATGCCCGGTTTGATAATGTCCTTGAGGTAGATGACGCCGACCGCCCTGCCATCGATGGCGATGACCAATGGTGTGCCCCCCTGGCGGGCGATGCGGTCGACCTCGTGGGAGATCTTCACCGGAAGGTCGTTACCATTGTTCTTCGCATACTTGATGATGGCATCGGCCGCTCCCTTGCGGATGCTCTTGCCGTCATGGTCAACACCGCTCATCCTGGTATGGGCGCTGAAGGGAATGAAGTGCATTCCGGATCGGACCCTCTCGATCTCCTCTCTGCGGTCCGCTAGACCGTATTTCTCCACCGCCAGAGCAACGATGCTGCGGCCCTCGGGGGTCTCGTCGGAGAGCGAGGACATGAGGGCGTATTCCGCCACCTTCCTGACATCCTCACCCTCTCCGGGGATGAACTCCACCGCTTGCCGGTTACCGAAGGTGATGGTTCCTGTCTTGTCCAGAAGGAGGACATCAACATCGCCTGCCGCTTCGATGGCCTGTCCGGAAAAGGCGATGACGTTCTTCTGAATCAACCGGTCCATGCCTGCGATGCCAATAGCGCTGAGAAGGCCCCCGATCGTGGTCGGAGCCAGACAAACCAATAAGGCGATGATCACCGTGAGAGTGACGGGGCTACCCTGTCCAGTAATGTACACGCTGTAGATCGAGAAGGGCAGAAGGGTCGCGCATACGACAATGAAAACGACGGTCAGGCCGATGAGGAGGGTGTTCAGAGCGATCTCGTTAGGAGTCTTCTGCCTCTTCGCCCCCTCGATCAGAGAGATCATCTTATCGATGAAGCCCTCGCCGGGGTCGGAAGCCGTCCTAACGATCAACCAGTCGGAAAGAACGCGGGTGCCTCCGGTGACAGCGCTTCTGTCGCCCCCGCACTCCCTGATCACCGGTGCACTCTCTCCGGTTATGGCACTCTCATCGACCGACGACGCACCCTCTACCACCTCGCCATCGACCGGTATGAAATCCCCGGCTTGTACGAAGAACAGGTCGCTTTTATGAAGGTCGGTCGAAGAGGCCGGCAATATGTCCGCCTCGGTAGGCTGGACTCCCTTGGAGATCGCATACTCTCCCCTCAGTTTCTTTGCAGGGATCGCGGTCCGCATGTTTCTCAGGGAGTCGGCTTGTGCTTTACCTCTTCCTTCGGCAAGGGCCTCGGAATAGTTGGCGAAGATGACCGTGAACCAGAGCCATAGCGAGATGAGGCCCACGAACAGTGGCGAAGCCTCGCCCCTCCAGAAAAGAGCCTGAAGGAAGAGCGCCGTCGTTATTGCGCTCCCCACCTCCACAACGAACATGACAGGATTTTGCAGAGTGTGCCGGGGGTCCAATTTCAGGACCGATTGTCTAATGGCCCACCGCCTTATCTGCTTCCGTTCCTCCTCGCTTATGGCCCGGGACCTCTTCTTTGGCTTACTGCTTTCCACAGCCGCACCCTCGATGACGTATCATTAAGGAATTGCCAGCGGACCGAGCCTTTTACCGGCTATAATAGATTTGTATAACGTCATTGAACAGTTTTGTTGGGGGTAACAACGTTGAGATAACTGTCCCTCAAAGAGGCTGATCGAATTTACTACGATGGGCCTGGGGCGCTGTTGATTGTACGGTAAAAAGACAGCAAGATGCTGATGAATGGACGTTTCGTTCGATCTCACGAGAAGTCGTTCAGCCAGACGCGTTGCCTGACTGCTCTGATCGAAGGCCAGATGATCTGAGTGTCCTGTACAATGATGCGTCCAGGCCAAACGTATTACGGCCGATCCGATCGTCCGTCCAGTTATGCACCCAATTTGCCCGATGAAAGAAGAAATTACAAATTCATCTATGACTTATAACTAATCATGCAGCGCTACGATCCGAAACGAGTCGAGGATTGGCATCAAGCGTTGTTATTGCGGTACAAGTCCAGTGAGCACTATCTAAGCCGTTACACCCAGCAGTCCAAGGACAATTACATGGCGGTTCTTGATTTTCTGGCCTGGTTTGAGGGAGAGAAGGTCCGGCACAGCGTGCTCAAGGAACAATTTGTGGTGAGGAGCGAATCGACCAACCGGAGACTGAGAGTCGTTGCAGAGACGGTGATCCCGGGGAAGCCCATGACCCATCGTCCCGTTCCTCCTGAGAAGCGGATGTATGTCCACCAGTTGTCGGTCATACTTGCTGGTCTGATCGAGGCGGGATTTGTCGAGCGGTGCGAGGAGCGCCCGGCCACTCTTAACGGTGAGGAGAGGCAAAGACCTCAGGTCTTTTTCAAGGTGGCGGTCAGCCAGATGAGAGAACTGTCGGATCCGATTCCAAGTCCAGCAAGGGTCGACAGGCACGTTCCTGAACAGAATGATCTATCGTTCTGGAATGCAATCAGGGAGCGTTTACGGGAGATCGACCTCGACTCATCCGCCGTTGACGACGCTACTTTTAGTGCGACCATGGAGGAGATCGCTCGGGCAATCACGATCTCTGGCAGAAAGTTGCTGACTGCGAAGGAAAGGACGACGGAAGTAAGAAAATGAGCGGTTAGGGGAGCATCGGCACCAGCCCCGGCGGGCCGGCGCACTGAACAGAATACGCATGTCAGGCTGTACCTGGTCGCCGCTCGATCGCTCGCTTCCGCCCTTCGATCGATGGCCACGGTTCCAGGACATAATCAACAAGTCAGTCATTGGGGTTTGCCAGGTTATTCTCTATCACGCTCCTCGCCAATAAGGGGCCGCTCAAGGCCTGTCAGCCGGCAGCTGATGCGGTAGAGCTCCTTCCTGACCCTACGATCATAGGCTTGGTCGTTGGCCCTTGCCTCCCTCTCCCGGTCGAAGAAACGCCCGGTGACGCCCTCGACCCGAGGTGAGGTCGCCAGGTTCATTACGGCGTCCGCTCCCTGCTGCACGTCGCCTCTCCCCCTACCGAACCACTCCCTCACCATCTTGGTGTCCAGCAAGCTCCCGGGACTCAGAGCGTTGACCGTCATAGTTTCGTCTCTAATCCGCTCGGCCAGGTCGAAGGTGAACATGACCAGTGCGAGCTTGCTCTGCCCGTAGGCGTTCCAGCTATCATAGTGGTGCTCGAGCATGATGTCGGCGAGGTCCAGAGGGCTCTGGCCGAGGGAGGAAACGTTCACGATCCTCGATGGCGAGGATTCCCTGAGGACGGGGAGCAATAAATGGGTCAGAAGGAACGGCGCAAGATAGTTGACGGCGAAGCGTAGCTCGAAGCCGTCGGCGCTTAGCTCCCTGACATCGCCGCCCTTCTTTCCGGCCCCGATGCCCGCGTTGTTCACCAACACATCCAGTCGAGGATGGTCCCTGGCCACTTCAGTGGCCAGCCTTCTTACCTCGGTGAGGGCGGAGAAGTCCGCGTTGTAGTACTCCACTTTTACGTTCCCGGTGACTGCTGTGATCTCCTTCACCGTGGCACGGCCCCGGTCAAGGCTTCGTCCGTGCACCAGCACCTTCGCCCCCTGGCTGGCGAGGCCATGGGCGCTCCTCCGGCCGATGCCATCGGTGGAGCCGGTCACAAGCACCGTCAGCTCATCGATGCGCCTCATACTCCGCCCGCCGGCCGTGTGGGTACTGTCTCCTGACCGTTGCTCGAACAGGGCGGTCAGGTGCGGGACCGCGACTGCGACTTGATGGTCCCTTCGACGCTCTCTCTCACCCGGTCTGGGGTCTCATCGATCCCATGGACCTCCCTCAGATGATCCTGCAGATCCACCATGGCGTCCTCGGCGGCCTCCGCGGTGGCATAGTAGTTGCATCCCTTTCGTGGACATCTGACCTTCATCTGATACCTCGGTCTGGACGTGGCAGGTGCAGGGATATGAATGTTACCTGGACCTTTCTGCTGCCATAGTGGCCGAGCCGGGGGATGAGATCGGAGGAAGCGGAGGGGCCGGCCATGAGGCCGTTCGACCCGACCGCCCTTTGCTCGATCCCGGGTGTCGTCTGGTTCTCTACTCGATCGGTGTTGTGCTCAATCCACGGTACCTCTGCGCATGCTTACGCCACCGACCATCGAGCCCACCGTGACCAAGGCCGCCGCGAGCACCGCCCAGTCGACGCTGAGGTTCTCAGAGAACACAATGTCCGCACTTGCCTTGATGACGAACAGGGTGATCACGAAGTATATGATGCTCAATATGATCCCGATCACCGTTCCGATTATCATCCCTACCAGAGATCCTGTCATTCCGCTCATTGCCATGTATTCATTCCTCCTTTACTCTGTCCCGCGGGTTCGAATCACCTTACCTGCGGGCTCCGTTGTATCGTCGAGCCGTCGTAACGGACGACATCTAAAAATTGGAGGGCGGTCTTATAAATAGATTAAGTAGGCAGGCCGGCCGCCGTCGGTTCGTTTTCGCTCCTATTTAAAGGTAGGTCAGCATGATTTTTTTTATCCTCGCGCGCCCCCCGCTCTGAGGGCGGCCAGCGCTCCCTCATCAGTCCTTGATCTCGAGCATCAGGGCCTTGGGTTTGAACCCGTAGCGATGGTAGAAGGGAAGGACCTTATCGTTACCGTAGACGGTGAACACCACGATACTCCTGGCCCCATTCTCCCTCAACCACTCCAGATTGCGGCGCATGAGGAGGTCACCGATCCCTCGTGCCCTCCCCTGCTCGCGCACGAAGAGCGACTCGATCGTCCCAACACCATGTTCGTCGACGCTGCTGGCACAATAGCCCAGCTCCTGGCTGGAACCTGATTCCCGTGCAATGTCTATATGCAACCTGCCTCTCTCGGCTATGGACCTTAGCTCCCTTCGGCGCTGATCGAAGGACCGGGCGGCATAATGCTGGGCAAAGTCCACGGAATGCTCCGAGGCATGCAGGTTCAGCTGCCTCCACAAGCCCTCCGTTTCGTCAATGAGTTCCATCCCCCCGCTAATGAATTCCGGTTTATCGGTCATCGATACCCCCTTGCCCGATGGCCCTCGACCCCATACAAAAGGTGTTTCTCGCTTCCATCGCCAAAGAATATTGCTACCCGAATGCAATCGAGTAGACGATGTTCCGCTGCACCAAGTGCGGTACGGAGTTCCGAGACTTCCGGTATACCTGTGCGCGTTGCGATTCCGCCCTTCTGCTGGAAGACCCGCCCATGAGCTGGGATCCCAAGGGCGCCGGCATGTGGCGATATCGGTCCATGATCCCAGTGACCATGTCCATCTCCCTCTACGAAGGCAGCAGTCCCTTGATAAGGAGGAGAGACAGCGAGGAGGAGGTGTACCTCAAGGTGGAGGGGGACAACCCGACCGGATCGTTCAAGGACCGCGGGACCTCGGTGGTGATCTCCGACGCCTACAATCGGGGGTTCCGAACCACCACCGTGGCCTCGACGGGCAACATGGGGGCAAGCGTGGCGGCCTACTCGGCCTACGCGAACCTGTCCTCCAAGGTGTTCATTCCCACCGGGATCCCCGAGGAGAAGGTCGCCCAGATCACCGCCTACGGTGCGGAGCTGGTGCCGGTGGAGGGCGGTTTCGCCGAGGCGGTCCGGAGGGCCCGACAGGAGGCAGACTCGGGCGCCTATCTTGCCTCCACCGGCCTGAATCCCTACTTCATCGAGGGGCTCAAGAGCATCGCCTTCGAGCTGTTCGAGCAGATGGGGGTACCGGACAAGATCGTGGTGCCTACCGGCACGGGGGGCATCCTGACCTCAATCTTCAAAGGATTCCGCGAGCTCAAGGCCTTGGGAGTCACTGACCGCCTGCCCCAGATGATAGCGGTGCAATCGTCCGAGGTCGCACCCATCGTCGATGCGTGGAGGAACCGCACCGAGCCGACACCGCCTCCCCCGATGGCGACGACCATCGCCTCGGCTATCTTGGTCAAGTCCCCGTTCAACGGCCTTTCGGCCATCGAGGCCCTCAACCGGTCAGGGGGATACGGCCTCACCGTCACCGATCATCAGATCGTGCAGGCCGTCAGGGACCTGGGCAAGGAGGGGATCTTCGCCGAGCCAGCCGCCGCGGCGCCCTTGGCGGCTCTGGGGCAGATCGATCGCCGATCGGATGATCGCATCGTTCTGGTGGTGACCGGCTCAGGCCTTAAGGATCCCATGGTTGCGCTGCGCAAGGAACTCTGAGCGCGTCTATCGCTGTGGTTCAGGGCGGTCAGGGACGAGGGCCGTCGTGATGCCGTAGGCGAGGCCGATCACCTTCGATGAGCCAGATATTTATCGTCAGAGTGACCAATTCCACATCATGTCGTCGTCCCCGGCCATGAGGTGGTGGGGTTGACCGACCCGTTAACCGTCCTCGCGGAGAACACGACGATCATCATGGCGGTCATCAACGCCGTGGGGGCGGTGGCCATCCTATACTACGAAAGGCGGGACCCCCGGGGCGCGGTGCTGTGGCTCCTCTTCCTCTTCGTCCTCTCGTCGTTCGGCCTGATACTCTACCTGCTGTTCGGGCTCAGCAAGCACCGCATCAGGCGGCGGTTCCGGACGAAGGAAGCGAAGGACCGCAAGGAACTGGAGGGATTGGGCCGCTTGGCCGCCCTTAACGCCTCCGGCACGGACCTGGGCGCGGAGCCGGCAGGCCGCACCGGCCTGGTCCGCATGCTCCTGACCAACGGCTCGCGGCTGACCTCCGGGAACAGAATGGACCTCATCAACGACGGCCACGAGAAGTTCCGCCTGCTGTTCAAGGACATCGAGGAGGCGAGGGACCATATCCACGCCGAGTACTACATCGTTCGGAACGATGACCTGGGGGACCGCTTCCTGGATCTCCTCGTCCGGAAGGCCCAGGAGGGCTTGGCGGTCCGCCTCCTGGTGGACGGTGTAGGCACGCGGCTATCTCGGGAACGGAGGGATGAGCTGCGGACGGGCGGGGTCGAGGTCCTCATCTTCTTTCCTCCGGTGATCGAGCGGTTGCCAGCCCTCAACCTGCGGATCAACCACCGCAACCACCGCAAGATCGTGGTCATCGATGGGCGCATCGGATATCTGGGCGGTTATAACGTGGGGGACGAGTACATCGGGAAAAAGCAGATAGGACGGTGGAGGGACACCCACCTCCGGGTCGAGGGTCCGGCCGTCCTAGACCTGCAGACCAGATTCCTCCTGGACTGGGCGTTCACAGCCGCTCGGCCCCTGGAGACCGACCTCCGGTACTTCCCCATGATCGACCGCCCGGGGGATGGAGCGGTGCAGATGGTGTCCGGGGGACCAGACCGTCGGAGGAGCCTGATCGAGGAGGCCTACCTGAAGATGATAGCCTCGGCCCAGCACAGCATATACATCCAGTCCCCGTATTTCGTCCCCGACGAGAGCGTCATAGACGCTCTCCGGGTGGCCGCCCTGTCCGGTGTGGACGTCCGGGTAATGATCCCCCGGCTACCGGACCATCCCCTGGTGCATTGGGCCAGCCTCGACTACCTGGGAGACCTCCTGCCCTCCGGCGTACGAGCGTTCCTCTTCGAGGACGGCTTCCTGCATGCCAAGACCATCGTGGTGGACGGGGCGGTGGCGTCGATCGGCAGCGCCAACTGGGACATTCGCAGTTTCCGGCTCAATTTCGAGACCAATGCCATGGTGTATTGTCTCAACGTGGCGAGGGGGCAGGAGCTGGCCTTTCACCAGGACCTCATGAGGTGCCGGGAATGGACCCTCCAGGACCACCTGTCCCGTTCCACCTGGTTGAAGATGAAGTGCTCCTTCTTCAGAATGTTCTCGTGGATCCTATGATCAGCGCCCCCTGGACCTGAGGTCCCGGAGGAAACGGAGCGCCCGGGGGGCGTTCTGCTCATAGTGGATGCGGAGCGAGGGGATCGTGTACCGAATGTACTTGGTCATCACCACCGAGCCCATCACCGTCTTCTGCACTGTGGTCTTCTCTCTTCCGATCGCTCTGGTGCGCCTTTCCACGACGTCCCCGAGGAACCCATCCAGGTCGTCGGACGGGCCGACCGTGACGACGTTGCCGAGGTCGTGGAGGAGGTGGCCATCGGTGCCTCCGGTACGCCCCTTCAAGAATCGCTCGGCCAGCGCTGCCGCCTTATCGTTGAGCTTGCGGGTCATGCCCCCGCACATCACCTCGATACCGTCAAAATGCTCCAGAATCTCCTGCTCCAGGTAACGGGCCTCGATGCACTTTTGCAGGCCCTTGTTGAACAGCAGGTAGCCATAGGGATGGGCGGCCACTCGAACGCAGTTGTATCCCTCCGACCGCCGCACGATGTCCCAGGAGTCCAGCTCGATTGCGAGGTAGGGGCTGCTCCGCTTGAACGGGCGGACGTGCTTCTCATAGTACTCGCGCAGGTTGTCCAGATCGTAGAAGTACAGGAGGATATGGGGCCCGTCGGCGGCGGACACCTCGATGCCTGGAACGATCAGCGTTCCACTCCCAGCACGGTACGCCTCCTCTGACCCAGAGATCGTATTATGGTCGGTGATGGCGACCCCGAGGCCCAGTCTCTTCGCCCTCCTCAGGGCGCTGGTCACGGTGGTGTGGGAGTCGGAATGGTTGGTGTGGAAGTGCATGTCCACCGCCGTGGGGCCCTCCTCGGCGATTCGCTCGGCGGTGATCCTTTCGCGGAAGATGCCATCGTTCATGACCATCGGGACGTCCGAACTACGAACCCCGTGGTATTGATATTTTGGGACGGCGGACTCGATCACGCCTCAAGGTCCAGGTGGATCACCGTGCCGTCCTCGGCCACTGTCACCCGGGCCTCGACGTCCAGTGACTCGATCTGCCGCACCGCAGCCTGAATGTCCTTGAAGAACCAGCTCCCCAGGTGGGTGATGACGATGCGTCGGGCGAGGGGGGAGAAGAACTGTACCAGGTCCGGAATCCCGGTGTGGCCATGATACCTGCCGGTCTCCGGATCTCTCCTTACCAGCCCTCCCCGACGCATGAAGGAGCCTTCGGTGATAACCAGGTCAAGGTCCGAAAGCCGGTCTCGGTAGCGCTCCTGGATCGAGAACAGGTCTCCGGTGTACAGCACCCGCTGCATATCCTTTTCCACCAGGTAGCCGCAGGAGCGCACTCTCTCGCTGTGATTGGTTGGAACGGGGGTGACGCGCATGCCCGCCACCTCCACCGTGCTTCTGACGATCCTCACGTTCCATCCGGCCAGCCGTTCGGGCGCAAACACCGGGACGTCGATCTTCACGCTATCGCTCACGAAGAAGGCGTGGTCCTCGTGGAAGTGGGTGATGAACACCGCTCGAGGAAGGCGCTCTAGGTACCGTCGCTCCCCGAGATCGAACAGCACGTCGTCCATCAGCACTCCGGAATGGAGCTCGTGCCCGGGGGCGCTGACCTCGATGTGCCCCCTGGTCCCCAATATCTCGATCTTCATCTGCCCCGCCCTCCCTGGCAAGCGGGGCAGAAGTAGGTCGTCCTCCCGCCCAGGGTGGTCGTCCGCACCGTACCGCCGCAACCGGGGCAGCGAGCTCCCTTGGACCGGTGGTGGAGCAGATAGCTTCGGGGGAAGGCGGAGAAGTCGGTCCCCCGGTCGATGGACAGCCGCAGCACCCTTCTCATGATGCGGTGCATGGCCTCCAGGTCTTCCCGGGACAGGGCGCTGGCCTCGGTCCGGGGGTCGATGCGGCTCTGGAACAGCACCTCGTCTGCGTATATGTTGCCGATGCCGGCCATGCGGTGCTGGTCCAGGAGAGCTGGCTTGATCGCCCCTCTCGCCCGGCCGAACCGTTCCGCGAAGTCGTCCTTGGAGATCACCAGCGCGTCCGGCCCCAGCCCCTTCCGGTGCACGAACTCCTCCCAGTCCTCGGTCCAGCCGATCCGGCCCAGCATTCGGGGGTCGTCGAAGGCCAGGGTCGAACGGTCGAAGTGGAACAGCACGCGAGGAAAGCGAGTTACCTCGTCGTCCTCGAACAGCACTGGCTCTCCGGTCATCCCGAAGTGCCAGGTCAGCCACCCGCGGGAGGAGAGCTCGAGGAACAGCTGCTTACCGTGCCGGCGGACGGACAGGAACATCCCTCCTTCGACCTTCCGTTCCAACTCTTCCGGCCCCATGGCTCCGAGGACGGTGCGGTTTCTCACCTCCACCTGGACGATGCGCCGCCGTAGCGCTCTGGCCTCGATGTAGCGCTTGAAGGTCTCCACCTCGGGCAGTTCGGGCATACGGTCCGAGATGGACGAGGCCCTACAAATCGTATCCTCCGGCCATTACCGTCCCTTCCTGATCCGCCGGCGGGTCTGGAGGGAGTCGTAGAGGTGACGGGTCAGATGCACCGGGAGAGCCAGGAACCGCCGGCTCTCATGGCGCATCCTCGCTCTCATGCTCTCCGGCGAGTAGAACGCCTCGCGCATCTCCTTAAGCTCCTGGCGAGGCGAGAAGTAAATGTAGATCGGAACGCCCACCGCCAGGAGCGCCAGTCCGACCAGCCACAGCAGGGGATCGACCAGCACTAGAAGGAGGATGGAGAACCCCGCTCCTGCCAGGGGAATGACCCTCCGTCCCCTCAGCCTACTGGCCAACTTACGGTCCTTCCTAAGCAGGAAGATCGCCGATATGCAGGTCGCCAGATAGACCAGGGCGAGCAGGAAGACCGCCGCGTTGATCAGGGTGGACAGGCCTCCGACCAGGGAGGCGACGAAGGCGGTAAGGCTGAGCGCGATGATCGCGAGGTACGGCGTGTGGAACCGACGGTGCTTTCGAGCCAGCTGGTGGGGTAAAAGGCCGTCCAGGGACATGGCGTAGGCCAACCTGGACGTCCCCAGGGTCCCCGACTCATCGGCGCCCATTATCGACAGCAGGGCCCCCACCCCTACGAAGAGCACCAGTCCGCTGGCCCCATTGCCGGCGATGGAGAAGATCGAGCGAGTGGCGTCCAGCAGGGGGGATGAAGAAGCCTTGAGAACGGATTGCGGCAGGGACGCCACCACCACAAGATTGGTCAGGAGATAGAAGCTCATCACGATGAGCATCCCGGCCACGATGGCCTTGGGAACGGTCCTCTCCGGCTGGTCGACCTCGTCGGTCGGCAAGGTGCTGAGCTCGAACCCCGCATACGCCCAGAATATCAGAACCAGGGCTTGGCCGAGTTGCGCTAACCCCCCGGTGAGGAAGGGGCTGAGGTTATTGGCGACCGTTGCGGGGTCGGCTCCCATGAACGCCAGGCCGCCGAAGATGATCAGCACCAAGGGGCTCAACTTGATCAGGGTCAAGGCATCATTGGATCTCCCGGCCGTCTTTATCCCCACGACGTTGGTGACGACGATGATGACGATGAAAAGGGCTTTGAGCATCACCTGACCCAGGGTACCTACGCCGGGGACCAAGGCGATGAAGTACTGGGCGAAGGCCACGGGGAACACTGCCAGGGAGAGCCACTCCGCCAGGAGGAGGGCCCACCCGATCATGAACCCCGGGAAGGGCGAGGACACCGCGGTGACGAAGGCGTACGGCCCTCCAACTCGGGGCAGGGCCATCACACAGTAGGCGAAGGATATGGCGATGATCAGGGCCATCATGCCGGCCGCAATCCATATCACGAGAGAAGCTGGTCCCACCAGGCGGGAGCTGATGGCCGTAGCTACATAGATGTCCGCTCCGATGATGGAGCCCACCACCAGGCTGGTCACGTCGAAGGTCCCGAGCTTGCCGGAGGTGGCCCGATGGTCCGGGGACCGGCCGTCAGCCTTCTGCTCCGCGCTCACGCTATACGATTGGCAGCTCCCGCTACTCTATACCTGCTCCGGCCTCATGATAATGCGATCGCCCGAGGCCGTTCGGCGGCGGTCCGACGCATCCTACCCCGACCCAGTAAGCGGAGTCATCCGGCCGCGGGAGCGTTACAAAACATTATCCGGGGGACGATGACATAGAAGCCGAACATGGCGATGACTTTGAAATGCCGGACCTGCGGAGCCATCATCCCCGGCCGCTACCCCTTGTTCATCGCGACCCTGGCCCTGGCATTGATGACCGTTATCATGATGCTCATCATACCCACCCTGGTGGGCTTTGCCACGGTGGCGGGGGGCGCGGCGGTGATCGTGGGGGTCTTCGTGGCCATGCTCGCGCTGTACCTCTATCTCCGGGCGGGGGACTCCTGTCAGGCCTGCCAGGTCTCAAAGAAATGATGGGCTCAATCCTAGCTGCTGAGGGCGGTGATGGCGGTGAGCACCGACAGGATGAGGGCCAAGATGAGGTTGATGAAGTAGGAGACCTTGGCCACGGTCTCGAAAGGCTTCCCCTCCTCGATCCTAACATACCTGTGGGCGACCACCACTCCGGCCCATAGGAATGCAAGAGAAAGGACCATCAACAGTACGGTAGGTCCCCCCATCCCCAAGGCGAAGAGGAAAGTCATCAGCCCAGCCAGGGCCAGGCCAAGGGAGGCCATCCTCCACTTGTTGTATATCACCTTCAGATTGAAGGCGGACTTGCCACCCTTGGAGTACGACATATTTCCGACATTCCCGACCGCCTTTTAAATATTGGCATGGGTCCGAACGTCCTTTTAGGCTTCAGTTGACCCTCCGGAGCACCCGCTGTTTGATCCATACCACGCCGTTGGTGAAGGAGAGCTCCTTCTCCGAGTACCTCTCCACCAGCAGGTAGGAGAAGGTGAAGCCGAAGTATGGCAGCAGGTAAAGCCACGAGAAGGCTCCCGCCAGGATCATGACAAAGAGGGCAATGTCGCTGAAGGGGCGGTAGTTGAGGAACATTTGCAGCCCTCCCTGGATGCCGTACTTGTCAACCATCCCGTCGGCAACCTCGTCCACGAAGCCGGCCACCAGGAATGCCATGATGGGCCACAGCGCCCACTGGACGTTGCTACTGGGATAGAACGCCAGCAGAGATGCCACCGCCAGGACGGTGCCCAAGGCGAACGCCCGGTTGTCGATCTTCCTAGCCATGACCAGGGAGATCAGCATGGCAGAATAGAACGCCGTCGAGAACGGGCTGTCCACTGCCATCAGATATCCCATCACCAGGCCGGACATCACCGCGACGACATTGGCCGCCCGCACCGAGAAAGCCTTCTCATCGTAAGCCTGATCTATGAACTTGATCGAACCGCCGAGGAAGGCGTAGAGGAAGGTTATGAGCGCGATCTCGATCAACCGATCACCCTCAAGGATTGCGAGCTGGCTGTGATATGCCTGATAGTAGCATCTCCCATCCTGAGGGCGCTGATGAGATGTCATCGAGATATAAACCTTTCAGGCTGGGTATCTATAAATGATCCTGTTGTCTGGCACGCCCTGGCCGTCAAGACGTGACATTAAGATGGGGGGCCTCCATCTCCCTGCATGGACCGGAAACTGGGGAGGGAGTTCTTCGGTCGCCCCGCAGTGGAGGTGGCAAGGGACATCGTGGGCAAGGTGCTGGTGCGTGCCTCGGACGAGGGTACGGTGTCAGGGACGATCGTGGAGGCCGAGGCATATTCGGGGGTCAACGACCCTGCCTCCCACACCTACGGTGGCCGAAGGACAGTCCGCAACGAGGTCCTATGGGGCCCGTCCTGCCATGCTTACATCTACTCCATTTACGGCAAGTACCTCTGCTTCAACATCACATGCAGCAGGGAGGGCGACCCCCAGGGGGTCTTCGTGCGGGCGGTGCGTCCGATTGATGGGGTGGACCTTATGGCCCACCGGAGGGGACTGGAGGTCACTGACGAGCGTTCTCTAAGGCAGCTGTGCAACGGCCCGTCCAAGCTATGCATCGCCTTCGCCATCGACCGCAGCCTCAACGGAGCCGACGCTTGCGGGGATGTTCTGTACCTCGAGGACGGCGGGGTCGAGGGACGGGTGGTTGCTGCGCCCCGGGTGGGGGTGGACTATGCTGGAGATGCCGCTGCCTGGCCATGGCGCTTCCTAGTGGAAAACGATCCCTTCGTGAGCCGCAGGCCAAGATTGTGAGACAAGGTCCGGCCGCTGAGGGTCGTTGACCGACCGGTCAACGGCAAAGGCGGTTATATGAGCCCCCCGGGCCGATGCAGGGGTGATGAGAGCCCTGCCCGCCCTTTGGGTCTTGCTATTAGTGGGAGCGATGGTAGCATCCCTGGCGACGATCGCCACGACCGAGCATGTGGAGACCAGCATGTTTACCAAGTTCAGTTCGGACCTTGACCTTCGTATGTTCATAATGGAGCATGGCAAAGGCTCTTCGAACAAGGGCGGGGCTATGGTCAGCACGATCGAGGACGCCTCGTATTCGAGCACCAATGTCCAGGTCCAGGGGGTGGACGAGAGCGATAGGGTGAAGACCGACGGGACGCACATATACCTCGGCGACGGCGGAAAGGTGCACATCATCAGGGCCGGTCCGCCCATGATCAACGTCACCACCATCGACATCGGCCCGGCCGACCGCTCGTCAGTGGAAGGCCTGTACCTTAGCGATCAGCGCCTGGTGGTAATCTACTATGAGTACAACCCATCAATGAACGCTGGTGCCGGCAAGGCGGCGATGTACGACATCATGGTCCCGGACGGATACGTGCAGCGGACCTGCGTCAAAGTCTACGATGTCTCAGATCCGTCCGCTCCAACGCTCCAACAATCGGCAGGCATGACCGGTTACCAGGTCACCTCAAGGATGATCGGCACCACCCTCTATTTGGTCACCGAGCACAGTGTGTGGTCGTACAGCGACGGCCAGGTCGGTCTTCCCGAGCTTATGGTCAACGGGAGCAACAAGGACATCGCCGCCACCGAGGTAAGCTATGATCCGGCAATGCCCGAGGTCTCCAGCTTCGTCAATCTCCTGGCGTTCGACACCTCCTCTGGCCGGGTCGGGGACCTCACCGCCCTGACCGGTTCCACCTCGGTGATCTACATGTCCCCCACCGCGTTGTACCTCACCATGCAGCTTTGGGACAGCACCGTGGTCAGCACCTCCTCGGAGCTCACCACCTCGATCTATCGCATCGCCGTTGACGGGACCGATATGACGCTCCAAGCGCAGGGCTCAATCACCGGCCGGCCTATCAATCAGTTCGCCCTAGATGAGCGGGAAGGGCGGCTCAGGATCGCCACCACCGTCGGATGGACCAATCCTTCGAACGAGGTCCACGTGCTAGATCTCGACCTCCGGGAGGTCGGCTCGGTCACCGGGATCGCGCCGGGGGAGAGCATATACTCCTGCCGATTCATGGGGGAACGGCTCTATCTGGTCACCTACTATCAGGTCGACCCCCTGTTCGTCATCGACCTTTCCACCGATACCCCGGCGGTTCTGGGCCAGCTGAAGGTCCCCGGCGCCTCCAACTACCTGCAGATGGTCGATGCCGGGCTCATGGGCATCGGTTTCGAGAACGGCTCGGTGAAGGTCTCGCTGTTCAACGTGACCAACCCCGAGAACATGATTGAGGTTGGCAGCTTCGTGGTGAACGGCTTCTCCTCCTCCCCTGCCCAATATGATCACAGGGCGGTTACCTATATCTCTGGAAAGGGGATTCTGGCGATACCCGTGACCTACTATGGGTCGGGTTACGGAACCGACGGTTCGTACCACTTGCCGTCCTCGGCCGCCGTAGTCCTCGAACTAAGCAACGACGGTGTGATCGAGGTGGGAAGCGTGATGCATGAGAACGCCACCGTTGACCGCTCCCTATACATCGGCGAGGTCCTGTTCACCATATCGGACACCATGGTGAAGGCCAGCTCCTTGGGCACCCTGGAGCCCCTCGGTTCTATTACCTACGGCGACGGGAGGACTTACTATGGCATCGACGACGGTATCGCCGTGCCCCTCTGAGGCGGCAGGTTTCAAGGCCCCGGAAGCGCTCTCGGGGGGCGATATCGCCATGAAAGTGGAGCTCGACAAGCGGTCCCTGTTCGCTCTGGCCTCGGACACCCGGCTGGACATCCTCAAGAACCTCCGGTCCAACCGCCGGACGGTCTCCCAGCTTGCCGACCTGCTGGCCATCGACAAGGCCGCGGTCCATCGCCACCTCAAGAAGCTGGAGGAAGGAGGCTTCGTGATCCGTACCGAGGACCACGGCTTTGTTTACTACGCCCTGACCTGGAAGTCCCGGGACATCCTCGACCCAAATGACAGGACGAAGATCGTCATCCTCATCTCATCGGCCCTCATCTGCGTGCTGGCCATGGTGGTCCTGGTCTACGTCGCTTCCGGCCCACCGGGCGTCGCCGGCGGAAGTACCGAGAAGACCTCATACGTAAACGATAACGGCCCAGGGGACACCGATCTAGTCCCGAACGCTCCGGCGAAGGGCGTGGACACCACGATACCTCTTCTCACTCTGGGGCTGGGCACGGCCGCCCTGGCGATCATGGCCTGGCGGCAGTACCGGCGACCGGCGCAACGGGGAGGGGAGAGCCCATCGGACCGGGAAGCCGGCCCGGGCTTTTAGGTCTCGGGTAAAGGTTCAAGCCGTGGTCGGACCATGGCCGTACCATGGACGAGAGAGAGCGTCTCCTAAGCGTGCTGGCCAGGGAGCCGGTGGACCGGGTGCCAGTGGTCTCTCCCACCCAGACCGGGACCGTGGATCTCATGAAGGCCTCGGGGGCGTTCTGGCCGCAGGCCAATGCCGATCCGCGGCTCATGTTCGAGCTGGCTCTCGCGGCCCATACCGTTGCTGGCCTGGAAGGTTGCCGGGTGCCGTTCGATGCGGCGGTCGACGCTTCGGCGTTCGGGGCGGTGACCTCGCATGAAACGGACCGCCGTCAGCCAGCTATCACCGGACGGCCGGTGACCTCGAGGGACCTGGCGGACATTGTCTCCATACCGGACCCCCGCCGGAACGGGCGGGCGCCGGTCGTGTTGGAGGCGGTCTCTCTGCTCAGGAAGCGGCTTGGGTTGGTCTCCCCCGTGCTGTGTGGGGTGATATCATCCTTCACCCTGGCCTGCCAGCTTCGGGGGGAGGAGAGCGCCCTTATGGACCTCATGCTCGACCCCGGCTACCTCAAGGTAGTCCTGGACAAAGCCTTCCGATGGAACGTCGAGTATGCTCAGGAAGCGGTTAGCGCCGGGGCCGACGTGGTCGTCCTGGTGGACGCCACCGCTAGCGGGGACCTTCTGGGGCCGGACCAGTATGAGGAGTTCGCCCAGCCCTACACCAAGAGGCTGGTCCAGGTGGTCCGAGACGCCGGAGCGAAGAGCATACTGCATATCTGCGGGAATACCGCGGAGAACCTTCAGCTGATGAAGAGCACCGGAGCTGACGGCATTAGCGTGGACCAGGGCATGGACATGCGCTCGGTCAAGCGGCTGCTCGGAGGGAAGGTGGCCGCAGTGGGCAACGTGTCTCCGACCGATACCCTCCTGTTCCGCTCCCCTGAATACGTGGTGGAGGCGTGCAAGGAATGCATCGAGGCCGGTACGGACATTCTGGCTCCGGGATGTGGGTTCGCCCCCGAGACCCCTCTGGCCAACATGAAAGCTATGGCCTCGGTGAGGATGGAGCACCATCGGGTGTGAACGGTAAGGCCTCTGTCGGCGTGCCAGTACCGGTGGTCCGCCGCCGGTCCGAGGGTACCAGATCGGTCTTGCAGGTCAGCAGGAAGGCGGCGACGATGGAGATGGCGATGACCGGGGCCAGGCGAACATCGAAGAGGGCTTGAATGATGAGAGCGAGAGCGATGGGCGATTTCAATAGTGCCACCGACACTCCGGACATCACACACACGATGCATACGATCTCCGGTATGAACGGCAGTAGCTGATGCATGGCCAGCCCCATGGCGGTGCCGATAAAGAACGATGGGAAGATATATCCCCCGGACCAACCCAGGGCCAGGCACACCACCGTCAGCAGCACCTTCATCAGGGTCAGTGCCAGTAGCATCAGGAACCCGAGCCCGATAGCATCATCGATGATCGTCTGGATCTGCTTATCTCCGGAGAACAGGAGGACGGGAAAAGCCGCCCCGACTAGGCCGAGGATAAGTCCGGCAAGCATCGCCAGCTCGACCGGACGGGACGACCACCGCCCCGACCATCGTCTTATCGTTCTGAACGAGCGAATGAACAACAGGCCCACCAGGCCGCCCACCAGTCCGAGCATGACCGCATACGCCAGGTCGATTAGGTTCCAGCCATCGTACGCTGGGAAATTGTAGTTGCCGCCGAAGACGTAGCCGGTCAGCGCGAAGAAGACGGTGTATCCCACCGAGGAGGCAATGATGCTGGGTAGGAGGGCCTTCCAGCTCAACTTCTGCTTTTCCATTCCCGCTTCGATGGTGAACATGGCGAAACCGAACGGCGAGCCGAGGAAGGACCCGAACATCCCGCTGATGCCTGACAGGGTGAAGACACCGACCGCTGGCTTGGGGACCTTCAACCGGTCGGCGATCCAGGTGCCCAGGGAACCGCACCCGCCGGTAAGCGGGCCCTCCGGCCCGATGGAACCGCCGAAGACCAGGCCCACCAGGCCCCGGACCAGGCCAACCATCCCGTTGCGAGGAGGGAGCCTTCCGCTTTCCACGAACTCCTCGAGTTCCTCCGCCAGCAGCGCCGGCCTGACCCTTGTATACTTGGTGATCAGGCCCACCAGAAGGCCGCCCAGTAGGCAGAAGGTGATGGTGAACGCCGCCGATTCTGTCCCCTCCCCCAGACCGAGCAAGCCCGGCAGACCTTCCCATATGACGAAAATGCCAGACTCCATCACCACGAAGAAGGCGACAGTCATTAGCGCTCCCAGCAGACCTATCGCTCCCGAAATGAAGAGCAGTCTGTAGAACGGTTTACTCCTTATCTCTACATTCGATAGCCCGGTCACGTCGGTCATCTGTCCCCGCCTATAGTCCTGTAGCAATTTTCCAACCCGGCCGATATAATCCTGCCGTCCCGTCCTATTGCCGGTAGGGGGCCGGATAATCATCCGTCAAATACCTTTTTACGATAACAGAATAATCTGGATGAAGCTGGAAGACGGAAAAGGGGTAGGCCCGGCCGCAGCAGATAGGAGGGAAATGATGTCGTCAGCAGTTCCAGTGTATCAGCTCGTCGAGGCCGAAGGTGGCACCATAATCAAATGGTTCCCGGATGGTACCATCCGTGAGACGGCGGTGTACGAGGTAGAGCTGACCATGCTTGCCATGCGCTACGGCCTGGAGACACCGTTCGTCCATGGGATCGTGGAGCGGGAAGGAAGGGTTGGGATCTCCTTCGATAAGGTGTATGGGCCGACGTTCACCCAATGGATGATAGAGCATCCCAATTGGCTCATGCGGTTGATCGAGTACTTTGTTCACGAGCATCACGAGGTTCATATGCACAAGGTGCCCGAACTACCCCGGCTTAAGGACGCTCTGGGAAGCGCCCTGGCGGCCGCGGGGACCATGAGCGGGGAGGAAAGAGACCGCCTGGGGAAGAAGCTGGCGCGGATGCCAGATGGGGACTGGTTATGCCATATGAGCTTCGTCCCCGACAGCATCATGGTCTCCATCGACGGTCCGGTGGTCTTCAACTGGGGCGGAGCGGCACGGGGTGACTACCTCGCCGACGTGGCCATGACCTCGCTCCTCCTGGATCGCTGGGAGCCCCGGGCGGAGGAAGCGGAGGAGGTGGACAGGTTCAAGGAAATCTTCCGACGGGGGTACGAGTTCGAGTACCTCAAGGCCTGCGGGCGCGGTCAGAACGAGTTGGACGCATGGATTGAAATCCTCCTGCCGCTCCTTTCTCGCCAGTGATCCATGGGTTGCCGGCGGCTCGATCGGAGTGCCATAAATGTGCATGGCCAGATGCGGCTCACAATAAATAAATAGCAGGCATAGGATGACCGCATCAGCTGCCTCGGTGCGTCATGTTCAGACTGAGTTTCCGGGCAATCGCAATCACGGGGCCCCGTCCTCATGAAAGAGGCGCCCGAGAGGTGTTGTAGGATGAACCAGGCTACCTTTGAACTTCTGACTAAGATCTGCGATAAGTGCGGAGGCCGTTGCTGTTACTATGCCCGACCTCCGCTTACCGAGGAGCGGATCTCCATCCTGCTGGAGAATGGCATGACTCTCGATGACGTCCTGTTCCGTGAGCATCGCATGCTGGATTGCAAGTCCACCGGGTTCTGCGTAGGTTACTCGGATGGCCGATGCCGCGTCCAGAACGTGAAGCCGGAGACCTGCTCGGCCGGCCCCTTCACCTTCGATGTGCGCAACGGGTTCCTCGAGATCTATCTCAAGAAGGAGCGCATCTGCGACCTGGTGACCTTCCTGAAGGGGAACCCCGCCGTTTACAACGAACAGTACGAGCTGGCCTTGGAGAAGATCCAGCATCTGGTCAGGTCCCTGCCGGCGGAGGAGCTGGAGAGCGTGTGCCGGGTGGAAGAGCCGGAGACGGAGAAGATCGCCCAGGTCCCATTATCCGAGGTGTTCGCCAACGACAGTGGGTACTGAGCACGAGCTCTCGGTCAACGACGCAGGCCTTCACCCCCTGCCCATCGTTGACCGCATCATAGAGGGCATCCATGGCACGGTGGAGAATGAGATCCCCTTCGGAGGGGTGAACCTGAGCAAGGAGCTCCAGAAGAACGTTATCGAGATCGTCCCGGCGGTCCCCCAGACCTCAGTGGCGGACATGGAGAGGGCGCTCTATGACGGGATGCTGAGGTTCCATCAGGCGACTACGGGGAGGTATACCCTGCTGGGACTGGGAATGCATCCCCTGCTCACCCTAGACCAGACCTCGATATGGGACCACGAGGATCGCCAGATATACGAGGTCTATGACCGCCTGTTCGACCTTCGGCAGCACGGTTGGTTGAACATACAGGCGCTGCAGATCAACGTGCATTATGGCAACGAGGCTAGGATGGTCAGCATGTTCAATCGCCTCCGGGCCCTTACTCCATATCTGGTAGCATTGACCGCATCCTCCCCGTTTGTAGAGGGGCGGGCCACCGGGGCGATGGACAACCGCCTGCTGTACTATCGGAAGAACCAGCAGCGTGTGCCGGCCATATGCAACAACGTGATCCCGGAGAAGCTGAGGTCCCGGGCCCATCACGACGAGATCATCGAGTCCATCTACCGCGGACTGAGGGCGATCGGGGGAGAGGACCTCTGTCACGAATGGATCGATTCCCGCGGCGTGATCGTACGCTACCACCGGGAGTGCCTGGAGCTCAAGGCCTGCGACGAGCAGGAGTGCCTTCGTTCGGACATGGCGGTGACCGCGTTCGTCCTTGCCCTCCTGAGGGCCGATCTGGATCTCGAGGAGGACCACGACGCGTTGCTGGCGGCCAATGAGGCATCGATCAAGGGCGGCACCGCCTCCTGCCGCGCCGAGCTGATGCGGCTCTACGATTCAGCGTCCAATGTCGCCACCTCCGAGGAGAGGGCGTACCTCCCGCTCATCGAGCGTCGCATCGAGGAGGGCAGCCTGGCTGAGCTGATGGCGGCCCGGGTCAGGGACGGCGAGACCATCCACGAGGTCGCCGGGAGCATGGTCCGCTGCCTCCGGGACAACATTCCGGCGAGGGCGGACTGAAAGCTTTTTCTCTACCGGCCTCCACGTGGTCCATGGGAACCTTATGGACGTTGGCTTCGATGAAGCTCTCCGGGTCGCCAGGCAGTGCATCGCCGACCGCACCGGTGATCGGGAGGCCATGGTAACGAGGTATGAGCGGGGAAAGGATCACTACTTCCAGTTCGCGACCCGAAAAGGGGACAGAGGAGTGGTTGTGGGCAGGAACGGCATCACCCGGCACTGCTTCAGGGAGGACCGAGACGAGACCTTAGCCCCTCGGGAGATGAGCCAGAACGAGGCCGTGGAGCGGGCTTTGGGTTTCATCGGGGAGGGTGAGGTGGAGACGATCAAGGCCCGGGGCGGCGGTTACGAGGTGGACGTTGACCGGGGGGCAGAGGGCAGGTTCAGGCTCTTTGTCGACCGGGAGGGGACGGTCCACTGCCAGAAGTGCTCGGAACTCTCCCGTAACCTCGCCGCGGACATCGACTAATCAACACACCGGCTCCAGGTGTATGGTCACGCTGTCGATCTCCGTGTGCCGCGAGCGGATGACCCCCTCGAGGCGGGTAACGATCTCATGAGCTCGGTTCACGCTGAGCTGGGGATCGAACTGGCAGCACAGGAACACCCTGTAGCCGTTGGTGGTCAGGTGTACATGGATGTCCCGGCAGCTGCGCACCTCGGGGAACTGATCAGCGATCTGGTCGATGGTCTCCTGGATCAGCTCTCTCTCCTGCTCGGAAGCCTCTCCCTTGCACGCCAGGCATCCTACCGGTTCGATGTGGGAAACGACCTTGGCTATGCATGGGTCGAGGCTGGCTACCTTCTCCTCCAAGCAGGTGGCGGAGTCGTGGGCCTTCTCCACCGTCAGCTCGCCATCCAGCTCCACGTGGAACTCCACCAGGCGGCCGTCCGGCTCATCGGTGATGACGATATTGTGCACGCTCCTCACCTCCGGCATGGTTGCCCCCTCCGCCCGGATGCGATCCTCCAGTGAAGCGTTCTCGATGCAGATTGGCTCGGCGTGAACGATGACGTCAGAGTTCGGTATGGCGACCTTGACTCTCTCCTCGACCTTCTCGGTCAGGCGGTGCCCCTGCTCTACCGGTAGCACCTGATCGATGAACACCGTCGCCTCGACGAAGGTGACCGACCCCGACTCCCTGACCCTGACCCTGTCCACCCGATGGATACCGGGCACGGCCATGATCTCCTGGGCGATGGTACCGGACACCCCTGCCGGCGCCCCGTCCATCAGGGTATGTATCGACTTTTTCCACAGCCGGTATCCGATCACCGCGGTGATGGCCGCGACACCCAGGGCCGCTATGGAGTCGAAGTTTGGCAGGCCGGCCATTGTGAGCAGTATTCCGACGATGACCACCGCCGACGAGATGAGGTCGGTGGAGAAATGTATGGCATCGGCCTCCAGGGCCTGGCTCTTGTATTCCTTGGCCGTGCGCAGGAGGGCCCGAGACCGGGTATAGTCGACCACCATCGACAGGGCCATGACCAACAGGGCTATGGGTCCCAGCTCCACCTGGGCAGGGTGGAAGAACAGCCGATCGACGGCCTCGTAGACGATCCATCCACAGGTGATGAACAGGAGGGCGGTCTCTCCCAGGCTGGAGAGGGATTCGGCCTTCTCGTGACCATACATGTGATCCTGGTCGGGGGGCCTGGCCGCCGCCTTGACCGCAAAAAAGGTCATGACCGCGGCGATTAAATCGATGCTGGAGTGAAGGGCCTCGGAGATGATCCCCAAGCTGTTGGTGTAGAACCCCGCCGTCAACTTGGTGGCGGTGAGCAGCACCGCAGCGATCACCGAGAAAAGCGCTACCCTTTCCTTGACGTTCGTTCCGTCACCCTCCAAGGAGTGACCGGGGGGGCCCGATAAAAAGGTTTACCACCATTGTTGGGGACGGTCCGTAATGGGAGAAATGATCCATCATCATGCCAGAAAGGTGGAAAGGAGCGGGCCCGGGGCCTTGCAGTCCCAGGCGCTAACGACGCCGGGGCCCGCTCCGTCGATCGTTCTCTGCCTACCAAACCTTGGCCTTGACCGCTCCCCTACGGGTCAGGAGCATCACGGCGATGCCGATCCAGATGAGGAACACGGAGATCAGCGCGGGGATGTTGTTCGGCCACATGTCGTTGACCAGCCACAGCGCCCCTATCAGCACAAGTAGGCTTCCCCAGAACATGGTGTAGGCGGGATCGTTGCCCCAGCGGTACGCTCCCACCGGGGCCCTGTCGCCGTGCAGCCCGGAGAAGGCGCCTATGACCAGGCCGTAGAACCCGATCTCGATGAGGACTACGGGTATGATCAGCCAGATATTCTCAGTCAGATAACTTGATATGAGTATGGCGAACCCGACCGCTATGGTCATGAAGCCCGCGGTCTGTCCGCTCAACATAGAGCTCGCTCTCCCATCCTGAGACATGATTATTGAATATATGTCCTACAATATAAAACTTGTCGGCCAAGTGTCAGACGCTCAGCCAGTCACCCCTGTTACCTGCGCTCCGCAGCGTTTGCAGAACCGAGCGTCGGGGTCGATCGATAGACCACAGTTACCACATCGACGTTGTTGGTCCCCGCTTTCGCCCCTGCTCCGAGCCCCCGTCGACCCGAGGTAGCCCCACAGGGACATGAGGAGGGCGTTTGCATCCTGCTCGTAGTCGATGTAGGAGACCGCCCCGACCGCCACGGCCAGGGGCAGGTAGATGATCGCGCCCACGAGGCCCACCGCCGCCTCGGTGTCCCCGAGGGTGGCTGAGATCTCGGCGGTGACCACCGCTCCGCCGCTTTGCGTGCTGATCCATACATCCATGGTCCGGCGGAGACCGAGCTTCTGGAAGTACTGCTCGGCATGTACCTGGTAGGGACCAACGGTCCACACCTGGAAATGAGCCTGGCCGAGGAAAGCTTGGACCGCGGGGACGGCGTCCTCCGGTGAAAGCTGAGCGAATAATCGGGAATCACGACGGACGAACAGGCGCTGCAGGGGCATGGATTATGATATGCTGCGGGAGCGGATAATGGTTGCAGGTCGGGGGAGCTTCATGCCGGAGGTAGGCACTTTCGGCCAGGTCCCCTGACTTTTATATATATCAGTTCCAACCCTGCCCGCCCCAGGGATGGGATGAAGTGGAAGAGCCATACGGCCATAGCTCGCGCCATAGCGGCGGAGATGAATCTCCCCGAGGACCTCGAGAGGGCGTTCTGTGCAGGATCCATCGAGCCAGACAAGCGTCCTGACCTCGCCTATCGGGTCAGCAAGGGCGGGAGGACCTACATCGGCAGGGCACCTCATCACATGCCCCCCACCGGGACGATCATGGCCTACGCTTGGCGGGCCCGCAAGGCCTACCTGGCAGGGAACGATTACTGGGCGGTCAAATCATTGGGTCGCGGCCTCCACTATGTGCAGGACAAGTGCGTGCACACCGGGTTCAAGGACTGGCGGCACGATGCCCGGGAGAGCGACATCGCCGCCCTGACCCCACCTCGGAAGGCGGTGCGCGAGGGAATAGAGATGGCCAAGTGCTCCCCACGCTTCGTGCACGACTGCATCGTCTCGGTGAAACCGAGGAGGGATCCACGGCGAGCGCTGTACGATGCTACCATGTTCTCCTCGGCCATCTTCGCCTCGGTGATCGGTCCTATCGGTAACAGGACCCGATTCGCCAGCGAGTACGATAAAGCGGTCAGGGGTCACCGCCACCGTTATGTGGTCGCAACCGTCGTTCTTGCCGCCACCGCTGCCACCGCCTATCTGCTGGAAGAGCCCCTGTTCCTCATCCCTGGATCGGTGGCTGCCTTGGCGGCGATCAAGCTGGACCTCGACTTCTACCGGGTGAAGGATGAGGCGGAATGGTTCGGCATCGAGCCCCGGCACAGATGAGGGCGGTAACGCGGTTTGCTCGTGCCGCTTAACGGGGCATCCAACGGTGGTCGCCCCATTCATGTCGCCCCATCGATATAAAAATCCGTGCGGACGCATCAATATGGTCGCCGACCGGTGAGCATCTGGGAGATCGAGGGGCATCGGATGCAGAAAGAGCGCGATTTTATTGCGGTGAATCGATGTTCCACTACGCAATCCGTAGGATAGCCAGCAATCGTTCGGATTCTCAGCATTGAGGACCCATTAGTTTATCAATCGTTCGGGACATTAGGATTCAACACAGGAGCGAGAACATGGCCGCGCTCGTCAAGGACTACATGACTCAAAAGATGGAAGTTGTATCCCCGGAGGACTCCGTTCTAAGTGCCATAGAGCTTATGGTGGACCACGACCAGGGGAGCGTGATCGTTGTGGACGACAAGGATAAGGTAATCGGCATATTCACCGAGAGGGATGTGCTCCGTCATTACATGACTAACCAGTCCAAATTCCTCCACCTCAAGGTCTCCGAGGTCATGAGCTCTCCCGTGCAGACCGTCCCCGTGGAAATGAAGGTCTCCGAGGCTCTCAGCATCATGAACGATAAGAACGTCCGCCGTCTTCCGGTGGTCGACAAGAGCGGCAAGATGATCGGCTTCGTGTCATGGAAGGAACTATTCACCAAGGTGCCCAAGAACCTTCTCTGACCGCTATGCAAACCCCTTCAGGTCCTGTTTTATGATGAACGGCTGCCAAGTTGTCGTTTCTCACACGCCTATATTATAATATGGATTATATGAAAAAAATGAAAAAAAGGAAGGGAAGAATTTTCAGGGCGAGGCGTTCGCCGGTTCAATCCTCCAGCGTGGAGAGGTCCCCCAGCGGCTGACCGAGCTCCTTGGCCTTGAGCACCCGGCGCATGATCTTGCCGCTGCGCGTCTTCGGCAGCGTGTCGACGAACTCGATCTCCCTCGGGTAC